>CAMLUY010000130.1 GCA_946487985.1 uncultured Clostridia bacterium | reverse complement strand
TACAGCGCCAGTACCATAGCTTGCAAGCACGAAGTCGCCAATAAATACCGGCACTTTTTTGTTGTTTACAGGGTTGATGGCAAAAACTCCTTCAAGTCGGACACCGCTTTTGCCCTTGTTGAGCTCTGTGCGTTCAAGGTCGCTGAGTTTTGCTGTGGCTTTGCGATACTCTTCAACTTCTGCCCAGTTCTGAATGCGGTCGCGAAGATTGTCTACCATCTTTGCTTCTGGCGCCATGACCATAAATGTAATGCCGTAGATTGTTTCAATACATGTGGTGAAAATTGAGAACTTGCCGCCACCAACAAGCTCAAAATCTACTTCTACGCCCTCAGAGCGACCGATGTGATTCCTTTGCATTGCCTTAGTGCTTTCTGGCCAGTCTATTTCGTTCAAGCCTTCAAGCAGCCTGTCGGCATACTTTGGGCTGTCGATGATCCACTGTTTCATATACTTCTTTACGACAGGATAGCCGCCGCGCTCTGACTTGCCGTCTACGATTTCGTCGTTGGCAAGCACGCAGCCCAGTTCTTCGCAGAAATTCACAGGCATTTCAACAAATCGTGCAAGGCCTTTCTCGTAAAGGCGCTTAAAAATCCACTGCGTCCATTTGTAATAACTTGGCTCGCAGGTTGAAATCTCTCGCGACCAGTCGAAAGACAGTCCAATGTTTTTCAGCTGGCTTCTGAAATAGTCAATATTCTGCTTTGTAAAAGAATATGGGTGATTGCCAGTGTTGATTGCGTACTGCTCGGCTGGCAGACCAAAGGAGTCAAAGCCCATTGGGTGCAGAACATTGTAACCCTGCATGCGCTTCATTCTGCTGACAATGTCTGTTGCAGTATAGCCTTCTGGGTGACCAACATGCAGTCCTGCGCCAGACGGATATGGGAACATGTCAAGCGCGTAGTACTTTGGCTTTGAAAAGTCCCATACGTCAGTTTTAAAGGTTTGGTTGTCTTCCCAATATTTTTTCCATTTTTCTTCGATTTGTTTGGTATTGTACTCTTTCATTTTTGTACTCCTCGATAATAAAAATGCAACCATTTTTGGTTGCACCAACATTTTCAAGCACAACCAAAGCTTGTGCCACAGGTTTTGTGGACAGGTTTGGTCACAATAGTGCTTTGAAAATATTTTTTTTCATGGCATGATATTACCACATCCATGCGATGTTTGTCAACCGTTTTGCAGGACCAATGAAAGATTGGCGTACAGTTTACAGGTGAAGCGGTTATTTTATTGGTTAAAGGCGGGGGATTGCTTCAAAAATATACCACTTTACAAATATGCAAAAATTTGATATACTTTTGAAAAACAATCATGATTATTTACAATGTGGCGAATTAAAAAAGAATAACAAGATGAATGTGAATACATAATTTGTTGTGCAAAAGTGCATATGGGGGAGATATGATTTACAATTTGAGCAGTAAAGTTTTTAATCTGGTTGCCAACAGTGAAGGTATTGAAGGATACAAATTCAACAAAAACACTGTTGACGCAAATGCCTCGTTTATGAAAAACATAAACAGGACGACTATATTAGAGTTTTTAAAGCTTGATGAGACAAAAATCTATGTTGAAAAAGATGACAAAACTGGGCGCTACTCTATGATTGCACACAATGAAATAGCCAATGAGTCTATTGAGATTAAAGGGCTTGGCAATCATGCGGTTGCATTGTTTACAGTGATTGAAGCAGCAGATGAGGTAAAACAGCAGTTAAAGGAGCAAAGGGACGTTCAAATCTTGTCAGATGACTTTGTAAAACTGGTCAACAAGCAAATTTTACTCAATAGATATGGCGAAATTGGCATAGGCGAATACAGGACGGTTGACTTTTATGGCGACCCAGTTGAAGTTCAGCTGTGTGAAGTTGTCAATGGGGAATTACAAAAAAGTTGAATGCGTAGACCTTGAAACAAGCGTAGGCAGAAATGTTGTGTACAAAATGAATGAGCTGGTAGATTTCGTCAACAGTGAAAGTTTCAAAGAGGGTGACGTCCTTGAAAATATCGCGAAATTTCATGCAGATTTCATCAAGATACACCCATTCAGAGATGGCAATGGGCGAACGGTGAGGCTGCTGACAAACTATCTTTTGGTACTTCATGGTTATCCGATGGTAAACATCCCTGTTGAAGCAAAAAAGAAGTATTTCAAATGCCTTGATTACGCAAATGCGAAAAGTGAACAAAGCTTTGCCCAAACGCAGGGGAATAAAGATTTCTACGACCTGGTGCATGCAATACAGGGCGAGCGCACAGAGGAGAACAAATATCGTCCGCTTGCCGCATTGTTTGAAGAGTGCTTTATCAAGAAAAACTGCGGGAAAATAATCAGCGAAATACTAGACTACAAAAACAAAGGCGACAACCAGCACTGCCTATATGCTGACCAGATTTCGCTATCGTATTAAAGAATCATAACTACCGGCTTAGCCGGTAGTTATGATTGGACAATTTGAGATCCCATTTTTGTGAAAATGATAAAATTTTAAAAGAAAAAGAGGCTGAATTAGACAATTT
>CAMLUY010000129.1 GCA_946487985.1 uncultured Clostridia bacterium | reverse complement strand
TGAAGCAAAAGACTGCAATAGTCGCCGCCTTTATGGCAGACAAGGACATTTTGATACTTGACGAGCCAAGCACAGGCCTTGACCCACTCATGCGCGAAACTTTCATTGAACTGCTTTCTGCTGAAAAGGCAAAAGGGAAAACCATTCTCATGAGCAGCCAAATGTTTGATGAACTTGAAGGCGTTTGTGACAGAGTTGCGCTCCTTCTTGATGGTCATATTGTAGAAATAGCAGACATGAAAAAACTACACAATCTCCCATACACTACATACAAGATTGAATTCAATTCAAAAGAGCAATATCTGCATTTTAAAACTCTTAAATTTCAAATCGTGCGCGACCAAGAGCAGTACAATCAGGTTACAATAAACATTCAACATAAAAATATCAATATTTTGTTCAATGTTTTGAAGAACTATGATGTAAAATTTATTGCTGAGGTTACTATTGATCTAGAAAAGCATTTCAAATCAGTACTTTCTGTATATAAAATGAAGCAGGAAAGAGACAAACTTTCGGCATCGCAACATGCTGAAAACTTGCAGCAGCTTTCTCAAAAGCTTGAAAATCATCAGCGCAGCGATGGCAGAGCCAACAAAAAGACAATAAAAAAGGCTATCAAGAAAGAAAAAGAGTTTTTTGACAACGAAAGACAAAAAATAGAGCTGCAAGAGAAAAATGATAAATTTTTCACAACACACAAAGAAAAGAATGCCCATCGTGCTGCTAAGGTCGATAAAAGGGCTAAAAAGGAGGGTAAATAATGTTTTTCAGCAAAGCTTTATTCAAGCAGTCAATGAAAGCACATTGGGTCAAATGGCTGATGGTAACGCTTTCAACATGCATCATGCTTGCGATTATCATTGTGGTGCTCGGCAATCTCGGCATAAATAATATTCGCGACTCACTGAAAGAGGTCTTTGTACAGGCTGACCAAGAGTCATTTCTCAAAGAAAATGCTGTTGATTGCTATGACTTGTATCTCTCAACCGTTGAAATGAAACATACGCTTGAAAACATGCCATCACAGCAGCTTCAACAAGCATATGGCATGTTGACTCTTGCAATTAATCAAGGAATAGAAAATTACAAAAATCAGAACGGCGGCGCAGAGCCAGATGATGCCGCAATGGACGCCATCATACTTGAAACCTCAACAACACTCAAAGACACAATCAAGCAGTTCCCAATTGAGGGGTTTGAAATGCTTCAAGAACTTTCAGACGAAATGCTTGTTGACTTTTTTGTCAGCTATTATAATTCATATTTTGCAAGTAATATTTCCATCACAGACCCGCAATTTGTCACTCAGTACAAAGATTTGCTGCTTGACGCCTTCCTTGATTTTGTAGGAAAAACTACCTACAAAAAATACATGTCTCATGAAGATTCGACCATTGAAGTTGCAGAATATTCTGCCGAAGAGATGGTTGCACTCGCTGAAAATGCAATTGCTTCATACAGCCCAACAGAAGGCGAGATTGACCTTGCCCCATACAAGCCAGCTGCATTGTCAGGTGTAAATGAACTAATGAAAAATGTGGCATATCAAAGGCAGATTTCGCAGGGATATTCATCAAGCATTGCCAATCAATACGCAGCAGTTGCAAAAGTTACGTCAAATACAGCAATCAGCACCTATGAAATGTACCTTACAGAGTATGCGCAATATGATGACGCCAAAACGCGCGCGAAGGATAAAGCCTGCGAAAGCATATTTGACCAAATTCCTGAAAAGGTCGAAATTGCGCTCAGCGAACTTGGCAACATGGACATTTACGGCATGATTATCGGTTCAATTTTCTACCGTATTGCTGGTCTTTTGATGCCTATGGTGTTTGTCATCATGACAGCAAACAGCCTTCTTGCAGGGCAGGTGGATTCGGGTTCAATGGCATATGTGCTTTCAACTCCGACAAAACGCCGCACCGTAACAGTTACACAAATGACATATCTTGTACTTGCGCTCTTTGCTATGTTCTCAATCTTGACAGTAACCAGCGTCATAGCCATTTGGATTTGTGGCGGCAATTCTTTTGCAATCAACTATGGCCAGATATTGCTGTTCAATCTTGGCGCATTTCTCACAATGTTTGCATTTGCAGGTTTCTGCTTCATGTGCTCAGCAATATTCAATCGCACCAAATATTCGCTTGGTATTGGTGGCGGCTTGACAATATTCTCCCTGGTTTGCACAATTCTTGGCCTGTTCGGCTCAACCGTCATTCCGTCTGCAATGCGTATCAGCGCAATGAATTTCTTCAACTATCTTTCACTCATTACGCTCTATGATACAGTGTCCATAATGGCAGGCACGACCGCTTATCTGTGGAAGTTTGCAATACTTCTTGGCGTAGGCATTGTCACTTTCATTATCGGTATTTTCAGATTTGATAAAAAAGATTTGCCATTGTAAAAAATAAAGCTCACAGAAAAAAATCTGTGAGCTTTTTATATTTATCAAATTATTTATTTTTTTATTTTTTTTGCCGAAAAATAATCATTTTTAATTTTATTACATTCATCTTTTTATTTATTTTAAAAATTCA
>CAMLUY010000128.1 GCA_946487985.1 uncultured Clostridia bacterium | reverse complement strand
GCGCTTGACGCACTTGCAATCGATGTAACCGTCAGGTCACTGCCCACAATGTAGTATGTCTCACCATTAATCACGCGTTTTGAAATCGTTGATGGGATTATCACGCTTGACGCGCTGCCCGTGTATTTCACAAGTGATGCTGTTGTTCCGTTGTCGGTAAACTGGAAGTCTGTAATCAGCTCGCCCTTGATATACATGTCATAGCCGCTCTGGTCAGAAGCTGAAAGCTTTGAGTAGTTCGAGCTGAACCAGCTTGCAGGTGTCATGCCTGTCTTGATGTAAACTGTGTCAGCGTTTGCAATCAGTCCGCCGTACACGCTTGCACTTGTCAGACCTGATGCTATTGTGCTGCTGTCAATCAATACTGTTGTCAAGCTTGAACAATTTGCGAAGGCGTTTGTTTCAATATTTGTTACGTTTGTGCCGATGCCGACTTCTTCAAGATTTTCGCAATGATTGAATGCGCTTTCTCTTATATGAACAACGGTATTTGGTACTTTAACATCTGTCAGATTTAGGCAGCCATAGAATGAGTAGTGTCCGATTTCAGTCAATGCTGTCGCATTTGTAAAGTCGATTTCTGCCAAGCTGCTTTCACGGAATGACTCATAGCCAAGGCTTGTCAGTTTGCTGCCTGATGCAAATTGCAACTTTGTAAATCCTGAGTTGTAGAATGTCAGGATTCGTATAGATGGTACGCCTGCTGGCAATGACAATGTGCCGGTCAGTCCGCTGCAATTATAGAATGCGTGCGAACCAATATAGGTCAAACCAGATGGCAAACCAAGCGAACCTGTCAAGCCACTGCAATTATAGAATGCATAGTTGCCTATACCTGTCAATGTGCTTGGCAGTGTCACCATGCGCAGTGTAGCTTTGTTTGCAAATGCACCACTTGCACTGTCAGCACCATCTGCAATAGATGTTACTGTATAGTCGCTGCCCACAACGAACACTGTATCTGTGCCAATCACTGCGGTCGAAACAGTCGACGGTATTGTCACATTAGACGCGCTGCCCGTGTACTTCACAACCGCAACGGTCTTGCTTGATTCGCTGGTGATTTCAAACTCAAAGTCCTCAATTACGGTAACAGTCGATGGAATATACCTTTTATAACCAACTTTTTGTTCGCCTGTCGTGTCAAGCATCATTGGGAAGTTCGCATGCAGTGAACTTACAATATTTTCCTTTACAAACACAACGTGAGCGTTTGTAATAAGTCCTCCGCAAGCTGTCGTGCTTGAAAGCTGGCTTGCAATCGTGCTGCTGTCAAGAATCACGGTGTTCAGGAAGTCACAATTTGCAAAGGCATTTGTGCCAATACTTGTAACTGTCGATGGCAAAGTAATGGTATTGATGCCTGTACAACCGTTGAATGTGTCTGAGCCAATCGTTCGCAAAGTGTTTGACAATGTCACGTTCATCAGTCCGCTACAATTTTGGAATGCGCCATTTCCAATGGTTGTGACCTTGTTCGGAATGACAATACCGGTAAGCTCAGAACAACCATTAAACGCATTGGTATTGATTGTTATCAGTTCACTTGGCAAAATCAAGCTTTTAAATGCACAGTCACTGAATGCGCTTATGCCAATAGTTGTAACTTGGTCTGGAATTGAAATTGTGGTGAATTCAAGGTTGCTGCAACCATAGAATGCATAGTCGCCTATGCTTGTCAATGTACTCGGCAGGTTGACACTTGACAGGCGTGTCCTTACCAAGTAGAATGCGCTGTTTGTAGCACTTGAAGCATTTGCGATTGAAGTGACTGTATAGTCATTGCCCTCATAGTAAAGCACATTACCGCCAACCGTGCGCGTTGTGAAAGATTTTGGTACTGTCACGCTTGACGCACCACCAGTGTAGGACACAAGTGATGCTGTCATGTCTTCATCGTTCAATGCAAAGACAAAACCAGTAATCTCCTGCTCACCGCGAATAGTGATAGTAATGCTTGACAGGTCAAATTCACTGCCTGACGGAACATTGACAGAAAGTATTATTGTGCCGCTGATTGGTGTATTTTCATTAAAAGTGCCTTCGGTGGCTGTACCCGCATCTATGTATTGACTGCCATCAGAAATAGAAAAACTGACGTCTGAAACAGCGCCATTTGACCATGAAGCCTCTGCAATAAGTTTTTCCTCATTCAAATTTACAATATCAAAGTAAAGCACAACCGAACTGGTTGTAGACTCAGTCATATCAAGTTTAAAATCGCTGTTGATGAAACCTTTTAAAAATCCAGGTACAGTTTTTGCAGTTTCATCATCGTCTTGCTTGACGCGGACATCCCGCATGTACAGCGTTTTATCTGAAATTTCAAAATTTATATTTCCACTCATGGAAATCTTTTGTTGAACAGACGCGGTTACACCAGCAATAATGACACTTGCAAAAAATGCAAAAACGATCAAGCATGATAGAATTTTTGATTTGAGCGTCATTTTTTGCCCCCCCTTGTTTAGTTCTGTTCGCTTAAAAAATGAATACAAAACGTAAAAAATCTGTATATAGACCTGTATATAATATTTTATATTGCTTTTG
>CAMLUY010000127.1 GCA_946487985.1 uncultured Clostridia bacterium | reverse complement strand
CAATAGACGCTGGCAGCGAAAGAATTGACGCGGGCACGGTCAGCCCAGAAAACTTTAATTCCAGCACGCCACTGAGCGGCACGGTAGTGCTTGAAATAAATGTCATGACAAACACCAGCTTTGACCTTTCAAGAATAAAACTTACAATACGCGAGCCAGTCGACCTTTCAGATGTCGAGTACACAATAGGCGAAAACAATGAGATTACCATTACAAGCTGGGGTGATGGTGAAAATATTGTAATTCCAGGCTCGGTATCTATTGTCGATGGACAGCTGGTTGACGGCGGCGACTATACTGTGACAAGTATAGCAGGCAATGCCTTTACAGGCAATACAACTATCAAAACTGTGACATTGCCAGACACAATCACATCTATCGGTGGCAATGCATTCTATAATTGCACAAATCTGACCACAATCAATCTGCCAGAAGGCTTGACCGAGATTGGCGGCTGGGCTTTCTCAAATTGTGGAAATTTGATTGATATTGTGTTCCCAGATACGCTGACAACAATAGCCGACAGAGCATTCTTTAATTGTCCGTCAATATCAGGTACGCTGAATATTCCAACAAGTGTAACCAGTATCGGCGGAGGCGCGCTTACCCTGCAAAATTTGACAGCATTTACCGTTGATGCCGACAGTGAACATTTTACCGCAATTGACGGCATTCTTTACAGCAAAGACTTGTCCAGACTTCTTGCCTATCCGAGGGCAAAGTCAACAGAAAATTTTGTAATGCGCAGCGAGATTCAAACAATCGACGACAGCGCCTTCCGTGGTTGCGCGGGGCTGACTGGGACAATAACGCTTTCGCCAAACCTGACAACTATTGGACCGGAGGCATTCTTCTCTTGTACAAACTTGACAGGCACGCTGACCATTCCTGCCAGTGTGACAAGTATATCAAGTGGTGTATTCAGGAATTGCCCATTCAGCGAGATTATTGTTGAAGATGAGAATACCGCATATGTAAGCGAAAACGGAGTCCTTTACAATGCTGATAAGACGTTGCTTGTTCAATACCCAACCACAAAAACGGACACAAGCTTCATCATGCCTGAAACAGTAACAAGTATAGAGTCATTCGCACTGTCTGGTAGCAACAATTTGATTTCTTTAACTTTGTCATCAAATTTGACCACAATTGGCGGTGGCGCAATATCAGAGTGCTATAATCTCTCCGGCGATCTTATATTACCTCAGTCAGTTACAAGCATTGGTTTGCACCCATTCTATGGAAGCGGCTTTACATCTTTCAGTATTGACAACGATTATTACATCACAGTTGATGGCGTGTTGTACGATGCTGCAAAAACCAGGCTTATTCAATATCCTGCGGGAAAGACTGCAACAGAATTTGTTCTGCCAGACACTGTTACCGAAATAGGAGCCTATTCAATGCGAGACGCGGCGGCTTTGACAAGCATCACTATTCCAGCAAGCGTGACCGTCATTGGAGATGTTCCATTTACCGGTTGCAACAATATGAAAACAGTTTTTGTCGACAGCCCGACAGTTGCAGCCATGTTGTCAAGCAAAAGTGCGGCGGGAAATCTGATAAACTATGCAACAACAGTGTACGTGTTAGAAAGCGCAGCAGCTTCACTGCCGACAGAATTTGCAAGTATGTTCAATGAAGTTACGCCGTCTGACGAGGCAGGATATAAAAAATACACGGCTGTGTAGCAACAAAATAATACTGTAAAAAAAGAAGCCCTCTGCTGAAAAAGCGGAGGGCTTTGTATTGTGATGTATTTGTTTTGATTATTTCAAAGGTTTGAGCTTGGGCAGGTTTTTTCCGCGCGGATATTTTTCAGGCGTGCGGGAAATCTTTTGCACCTCGACAATCTTTCGCTCGCTTTGAACTTCGGTGAGCGAGAAAGAGAGTAATTGTGATATTTTCCCGCCAAGCAGTGGTATGGCGTTGCTTGATTCTGAAATTTCCTCATTGACGCGAGCGCTTTTGTACATCAGTGCAATACCGCCCACTTTGACAAGCGGCAGCAGATATTCGGCAAGAGTTGCCACGTTTGCAACTGCTCTTGAAAGGGCAACGTCAAATTTTTCGCGGTGGGCCATAGCAAAGTCTTCGGCGCGGCAGTGGAGGGCGCGAGTGTCAGTCAGTGACAGGCGGGCGCAGAGCTGCTCGAGAAAATTCACCCGCTTTTGAAGGCTGTCAATCATTGTCAGTTTAATGTCTGGGCGGAGTATTTTCAAGGGCAGTCCAGGGAAACCTGCGCCAGAGCCGACATCGACAACGCTTGCATTTTTTGGCAAAAATTTTTCTGGCAGAACGCTGTCAATAAAGTGCTTGATGATGACGTCTTGCGGCTCTGTGATGGCGGTGAGGTTGTACTTTTGATTTTCTGAAACCAAAAAATTAAAGTACTCCTCAAACTGCTCAACCTGTCGCTCGCTTAAATCAAACCCGTATTCTTTGAATTTTTCTTGAATTTGCTCTTTCATTTTTCCCCTATAATTTTTATAACCTTTTTATTAATTTTTATTTTAAACTTTTTATCAATTTTATTTTTTAAATAGAAAATATTTTTTACGATAAATTTTTAATTTTATTGATAAATTATTAAAATTGTCGCTTT
>CAMLUY010000126.1 GCA_946487985.1 uncultured Clostridia bacterium | reverse complement strand
CAGTTGCTATCGAGCAAGGACTTCGTTTCGCTATCCGTGAAGGTGGCAGAACAGTTGGTTCAGGTGTTGTATCTTCAATTATTGAGTAATTAATAATTAAAAACAAAAGCATATTCTGATTTTCAGCATATGCTTTTTTTTATTTTAAAAATCATAAAATTTGTTTTTATTTTGTTTTTTATGTAATATTTTAAAATCATGTCAATTAAAATGAATTTAAAAAACATTTTAATTTTACAAAAATAATAATAAAATGGCAAAAAATCCTTAAAAATCAACAAAAAAATATTAAAAATTTAAATTAAACTAAAAAAATACTAATATAAAAATAAAAATTAATAATGATGAAATTTTTAATAAATAACAACGTTTTTACTTTTTATTTTGATATTTTTTATGATATACTAAAAATGAAATAAAAAAGGAAGTCGATTATGGGATTTATGGGTAAAATATTCTCTGCGCTTGGCTTTGAAAGTGAAACTAGAAGCAAGAAAAAAACACAGAGTTCAAAAGCGTCATACAAACTTAAAGCTGGTCAAGGCGGTCGTGTAAATGAAATCGATGGCGTGCCTGTATATTATCCAGAAAATTTTGACCAAGCGAAGGACTTTGTTGATTTTGCTTTGCAGCATAAAGCTGTAATCATTTCTGTTGAAAGTTGCGACAAAGAAGTTGGTGACCGCATACTTGACTTTTTGCAGGGTTTTTGCAAGGGATCAAATTCAAGATTTATCATATTGAACGAACAAAAACTTTACCTTATTTTGCCGGAGGGCATGGAAATTGAAGATTAATAAAAAGGTGCTTTTGTGTGCAATAATTGCAGTTGCAGTTTTTGCAGTCATGCTTGTTTTTGATTTGCTCAGCAAGCATTTTATTGTCAAAGCATTGCCAAATGTTGGCGACAGCATGGACTTTTTGCCAGGATTTATCAATTTTGTATATATTCAAAATACTGGTGCAGCTTGGGGGATTTTTTCGGGGCGCTCTGCTTTTTTGATTATCATGTCACTGATTGTGCTTGGTCTGTATCTGTGGTTTTTTGCCTATCGTTTGAAAAAAAGTGGCAGCCATTCTTCTGTCACGCTTGCCGTAAGTGTGGGGCTCATAAGTGGAGGTTGCATTGGCAACTTGGTTGACAGACTTGTTTTTGGCTATGTCCGCGATTTCCTAAATTTTCAGTTTATGGATTTCCCTGTTTTTAATGTTGCAGATGTATCGTTGACGATAGGCATAATTGTTATGGTTGTATATTTCATTTTTCTGCTGCCAAGAGAGGACAAAAAGATTGCTGTACGAGCAGACTTCATGAATGACAAGCTTTTTGAATCAAAAATGTCAAATGATGACAAGAAGGTTGACAATAAAAATATCTGTGACTTTCATAAAGAGAAGTCCATTGAAAGCAACATTGATGAAAAAAAATTCAATCAGGCTGTACATAATAGTGAAAATTATGATAATATTGATGAAAATTTAGAAAAAAATCCGCAAAATAAAAACAATGAAATATCACAAAATTCAACAAATGATACAAAAAATCATACAAACGAAGATAGCAATGGAGGCGGGGAATGAAAGGAGAGTTTACGGCAAACGAAAGCGAACACAAAATGCGACTTGACGTTGCTCTTCTTGCACGATTTCCCGAACATACGCGGTCAAGCATAAAACAGCTTATTGATGATGGAAAAATTTTACTTAATGGCAGGGTGGTGAAAGCCGGCGAAAAATTGCGCAATAGCGATGTAATTACATTTGATTTTCCCGAGCCACGTCCGCTTGAAGCCAAGGCTGAAAATATTGATTTTGAAATCGTTTATGAAGACAGCGACCTGCTTGTTGTCAATAAGCCGCAAGGACTTGTTGTTCATCCTTGCAGTTCAACGAAAGAGGGCACACTGGTCAACGGACTACTTTACAGGGTGAAGGATTTGAGCGGTATCAATGGTGTACTGCGGCCAGGCATTGTTCACAGACTTGACAAAAACACCTCTGGATTGATGCTCGTTGCAAAGAATGATTTTGCTCATGTATCGCTTGCAGAGCAAATAAAGAACAAAACATGTTCGCGAAAGTATTTGGCGCTTTGTGAGGGGGTGTTCAAAGATGCCGAAGGTAAAATTGAGACGTACATTGAGCGTAGCCAGCGCGATCGCAAGAAGATGGCTGTGTCTGACAAGGGCAAGAAAGCCATCACAAATTTCAAAGTGGTCAAGTACTATCACGATAAAACCCTTGTCGAGTTTTCTCTGCAAACGGGCAGAACACATCAAATTCGTGTGCATTGCAAGATGATGAATCACCCAATCGTAGGCGACGATGTATATGGGCATGCAGAGAAAGGTCTGCAAGGTCAGTTATTGCATTCATATAAAATAAGTTTCCTGCACCCTAGAAGCAAAGAAAAAATGAATTTTGAAATAGATTTACCTGAATATTTTAAAAATTATTTGAAAAAACTAAAATAAACTGGAAACAGTCAAAAAAAATGTAAATTTTTATTTTTTTATCATAAATAATCTAAAATAGTAAAAATTAAGGAAAATATAATATAAAAATAAAAATTAATAAAAAACATGAATTTAACAAAATTAAATAAAAAATAAAA
>CAMLUY010000125.1 GCA_946487985.1 uncultured Clostridia bacterium | reverse complement strand
GCGCTTTGCGGCTCATCATACAAAAATACGGCAGTTCAGATGCTGGTTGACGCTATGGTCGACTATCTGCCAAGCCCACTTGACATCGACCATATTTCAGGCATCAATCCTGATACAGGTGAAACTGAAACTCGTGCTCCTGACGAAAACGCACCTCTTGCAGGTTTGGCGTTCAAAATCATGACCGACCCATTTGTAGGCGGTTTGACATTCTTCCGCGTTTACAGTGGTAAGCTGACAGCCGGCTCATATGTGTACAACTCAAACACAGGCAAGACCGAGCGTGTAGGTCGTCTGATACGTATGCACTCAAATACGCGTCAGGAAATCCAAGAGGTCAGCGCTGGTGACATTGCGGCTATCGTAGGCTTGAAAGACACTATCACAGGACACACTCTTTGCGACGAAAAGCACCCAATTCAGCTTGAAAGCATGGAGTTCCCTGAACCTGTTATTCAGCTTGCAATTGAACCAAAAACCAAAGATATGCAAGAGAAGATGGCTCTTGCTCTTGCAAAGCTGTCACGCGAAGACCCATCATTCCGCGTTACAACAAACCAAGAAACTGGCCAGACCTTGATTGCAGGTATGGGCGAACTTCACCTTGAAATTATTGTTGACAGACTTCTTCGTGAATTCAAAGTTGAAGCAACAGTCGGCAATCCTCAGGTTTCATATCGTGAAGCCATTAAAAAGCCGGTACGCGCAGAAGGCAAATTCATTCGCCAGTCTGGTGGTAAAGGTCAGTATGGTCACGTTATCATTGAGATGGAACCACTGCCAGCAGGCTCAGGCTATGAGTTTGTAGATAAAACAGTTGGCGGTTCAGTACCAAAAGAGTACATTCAACCAACAAACAACGGTATCCAAGAAGCCCGCATGAACGGCGTGCTTGCAGGATATGAAACGGTTGATTTCAGAGTTACACTTGTTGATGGCTCATACCACGAAGTTGACTCTTCTGAAATGGCCTTCAAAATTGCAGGTTCAATGGCCTTCCAGGACGGTGCAAAGCGTGCTGACCCAGTCATTCTTGAACCAATTATGAAAGTTTCAGTCGAAGTTCCTGATGAATACCTTGGTACAGTTATGGGTAACCTTACATCTCGCCGAGGCATGCTGACAGGCACAGAATCTTCTGCCGGAATTCAAATAATTTCAGCCGAAGTTCCTCTTGCCGAAATGTTTGGCTATGCAACAGACCTTCGTTCTCAAACACAAGGCCGCGGCAACTATGTAATGGAACCACTCAGATATCAGGAAGTTCCAAAAGCTATCGCTAATCAAATCATTGGCGAAAGGGCAAAAAACGACTAACAAACAAATCATGACCTTGTATTGATTGCAAGCAATCAAGGTTTGTGAAAATGTACTTCGAAGCAGCAGTTGCATGTCGAACTCGCGCACATGTTTCGGCTATACAAGCACCGATAAACTTTGCTCATGCAAGAGGGGTTGGTGAAAAAGGTGTACAAAAGCGGCAAATTGTGGCTGCAAGGGCGGCCAGTACTTGCAAAGTTTGCCAGGCTTTGTATGCTTAGGCGAAAAAATCAAAAAATGATTAAAAAATCAAAAAAACATTTTGTTTTTAAATTGAAATATGCTAAAATTCAATCATAGATAAATAAAAAGGAGAAATAATAATGGCAGAAGCTTATGTTAGATCAAAGCCACACGTAAACGTTGGTACTATCGGCCACGTTGACCATGGTAAGACAACACTTACAGCCGCAATCACTATGATTTTCGGCACTCAGAAAATGAGATATGATGAAATCGATAAAGCCCCAGAAGAAAAGGCAAGAGGTATTACAATCAATACTTCTCACGTTGAGTATGAAACTGCAAAACGTCACTACGCTCACGTTGACTGCCCGGGACACGCTGACTATGTAAAGAACATGATTACTGGTGCAGCTCAAATGGACGGTGCAATCCTCGTTGTTGCTGCAACTGATGGTCCAATGCCTCAGACAAGAGAGCACATTCTTCTTGCTCGTCAGGTTGGTGTACCTTACATCGTTGTATTCATGAACAAAACTGATCAGGTTGACGACCCTGAACTTCTTGAACTTGTTGAAATGGAAATTCGCGACCTTCTTACAGAATATGGATTCCCTGGCGACAAGACACCAATCATCAAAGGTTCAGCTCTTAAAGCTCTTGAAGCTGCTCAGGCTGGTAACACATCTGACCCAGCATGTGACTGCATCAAAGAACTTATGGAAGCTCTTGACAACTACATTCCAGAGCCAGAGCGTGACACTGACAAGCCATTCCTTATGCCTGTTGAAGACGTATTCACAATCACTGGTCGTGGTACTGTTGCAACTGGTAGAGTTGAACGTGGTTCAGTAAAAATTGGTGATACAGTTGAAATCGTTGGTCTTGGCGCATCAAAACAAACTGTTGTTACAGGCGTTGAAATGTTCCACAAGTCACTTGACGCTGCAATCGCTGGTGACAATGCTGGTCTTCTTCTTCGTGGTATCCAAAGAAGCGATATCGAAAGAGGTCAAGTACTTTGCAAGCCAGGAACAATTCACCCTCACACAAAGTTTACCGCTCAGGTATACGTATTGAAAAAGGAAGAAGGCGGACGTCACACTCCATTCTTCAATGGTTACAGACCTCAATTCTTCTTCA
>CAMLUY010000124.1 GCA_946487985.1 uncultured Clostridia bacterium | reverse complement strand
TCTATTTTGCAATTTTTCCTAAAAAAACAGTAAAAAACAGCAAAAAAATGAGAAAAAACATTAAAAATAATTAAAATAATTAAAATAATTTAATTAAAATTTAATAAAAATTCAAATAATATTAAATTTTTTCTTTGCATTTTCTGTTGTCTGTTTTGAAACTTTTTGCGGAGAAATATATTTTACATTGCTTGCTGGCAATGTCATGCCTTCTTCAAGCTCTGCTGTACCTTCAATAATTACACCATTTTGAGGCTGATAAAAATCGTGACGCAGCTCTTTTTCTTCAACCAAAGCGCCATCTTTATATTTCATTAAAAACGCTTTGCTTTCATATCCCTCTTGCGGATATTTCAAACGATAATATTCGCCTTGATACAGCACTTTGTTTTCATATTCGCCAGCTGTGTCTTTTACAATTTTATCTCCGCCGTGTGGCAGAACTTTCACAAGTTCGCAACGTGTTTTCATTTCAACGCCTTCTTCAAGCGGCTGCCCATATATTTCAACCACGGCCTCACTGTCTGTACCATAGGCTTTGATATATACCGCGCTGTCCAAACTGTTTTTGAATACAAGGTCAGCATAGCCATCGCTTACCATAGCGTCAAACGAAAGCGGCACATACGATGCAGGCAGAGAGTGGTGATGAGATTCAACCACTTCAATGTCAGCAAGCAGCAGGGCATTGAAAAGCGTGGTCGATGCTTGGCACACACCGCCGCCCATACCAGAAACATAGCTGCCATTGAAAATAATCTTTGCTGTTTTATAGCCATTCTCAGCAGTCCTTGCTCCTGTGGTCTTGTTGAAGGACACCTCTTGTCCTGGCTCAACAATCATACCATTGAACTTTGACAGCGCAAGCTTTATATTGCTTTTTCTGTCCTGTGAAGATTTGGAGTAGTCGGTCGAAAAGCGGGAGCGCAGCTCAATGCTGTCAATCATCATATCAAGACCTTGCTCTGGCAAAACTTCTTCAAACGGAATATTGATTACAAAATCATCGTCACTGTAAATCGCCTCGTTTATTGCATCTTCAAGCGCGCTTCTGCTTACTTTAATTCCGCTTTGTCCATCAGTAGTCGAAAACATATTCTCTTCATCGGGATTAAATACAACCGACGCAGCCACAGGCTGTTTTTCAACCTCTTCAATAATGTCATCAATCTTTTCATCAATGCCACCATAAAGATTTTGATAGGGGATATTGACATACAATCCTTCACTCTTGATTTTGTTTTCAATTTTCTTCTTTTGGAAAATATTTCCTTCTCTGCCATAGGCAATCACATTATCCAGCGAATTTTCAAAATTGCCGATAACTTCAAAGTCACTGCCATGGATTTCCCATTCGTTTTCACCATTTCTTAGCTTCAACACAAGCTCATCTTTGCTTTCAATAAGGTCCTTTTTGAGCGCGGCCTCGGCTTCCTGTTTTGTCATGCCTGAAACATCAACTCCATTAATATGAGTATTTTGATAATATGTTGTCTTTTCACTGATACTGTCGCCAAAATAAAACTGGCAAAACAGCAGCAGCCCGACAGCAATAAATGCAACAACAATCAACCATATTACAGACGAACTTCGTTTTCTGTCTTTGACGTTTTCCAATTTGTAAAGCTCCTTTTGGCTTATTATTTGTCAATCCAAAAAAAATATTACAAATCTTTTCATTTTAGCTTTATAAAAAATCATTTTTATTGAATAATGTTGTTACAATTAAAAATAATAAAACTATGCAAGAACTTTCGCGCTCAAAAAAGATTTATCGCACTCTTTTAGTAGTTTTTCTGACGGCAGCCTTTCTGACACTGTCATACTTTATTTTGGTCTGGACAGGACTATGGGAAAAGCTTAACTCAGTCGATAAAATACGCCGATTGATTCTTGGCCTTGGCTTTTGGGGCAGGGTGACATTCGTATTCTTGCAATTCTTGCAGGTCACATTCATTCCAATTCCATCGCCAGTACTAATTATTGCAGGATCCCTTATTTACGGCGCTTTTCAAGCCGCACTGCTTTCGCTTGCAGGAATACTTCTCGGCAGTGCATTTGCCTTCTTCCTTGGCAGGGTGTTTGGCACGAAGCTTGTATCCTTTATGGTAGGCAAAACCACCCAAAAGAAATGGTCACGCCTTCTGGGAGATTGCAAATATTCCTTTGTGATAATGATGCTCTTGCCATGCTTTCCTGACGATATTCTCTGCCTCGTTGCAGGAATTACCGACATGAGCTGGACATTCTTTATGGTCACTCAGTTCATTGCGCGCCCAATCGGAGTGTTTTCTGTCAGCTATCTTTCAAATGGCGAGATTATACCATACAGCGGCTGGGGCTTGGCCGTTTGGGCGGTGATTATCATCGCTTCGCTTACCGCAATCTATTTGGCCGGCAAATATAATAAAGAAATAGAAGACTTTATTAAAAAACTATTCAAAAAAGACAAAGCCAAAGCCGATAAAACGCAAAAATAGCCTATCGTTTTATCACCAATACCTTTCCTTTTTTTACCATTTTGGGCGTAATATTGTTGCAAAGCAAAATACTAATTGGGCTGACAGAGTACTTTTTTGAAATATTTTCAATATTATCTCCCTCTTGTACAATATAAATTTGGTTGTATTCTTTTTTCATTTTTTTCACCCGGTATGTATTAAATTTTATTCTGCCCGAGTAACATATATGA
>CAMLUY010000123.1 GCA_946487985.1 uncultured Clostridia bacterium | reverse complement strand
CAAAAATATCGAGTGGAAGGATTTTCCACTGCTCAATGAGGGTAAAGACGAAAACGGCAAAAATATTGACTTTGCCGCACTAAAAGACCCAAAAAATGCGATTTTGATTGACTATGGCTATGATATTACCAAGCCTGACGATAAAATTACGCAAGCCGACCTTAAAAATGTTGCCGCAAAGCACGCAGGAAAATTTCTTGGCAGCTTTGATGGCGACATGTACAAAAAGCAGCTCTGGCAAACTCAGGACGGCGAAGAGTTTTCGGCAAGCGCGTTTACAGTGCTTCGCGCTGGACACTGGTACAGCTCAATTTACAAAGAAAACACCTGGGATTTTGACAGGCTTGCAAAAAACGACCAAATCTTTGCACAAGTTTGGCTTGACAGCCACAAAGCGGACGAGTGCAATTTGTACCGCTTTGATGAGAAATTTAATGCAATACGAGAGGAAAACAGATGAAAATATTGATATGCTATTTTTCAGGCACAGGAAATACAGAAAAGGTCGTGCGCAGTGTGCGTGACGCCTTTGAGTCGCATGATTGCTCGGTTTTGCTTCATAAGGTTGAGAAAGGGCTTGACGACCTGCCAGATGATTTTGATATGCTGGGGATCGCCTATCCTGTTCACGCCTTCAACGCCCCTGAAATTGTGGTCGATTTTGCCAAAAAACTGGAAAAATCACCTGTTCAAAAGAAGCTTTTCATTTTCAAGACATCGGGTGAGCCTTTGAAGCTCAACAACATTTCATCTTTAAAGCTTGTCAGCATTTTGAAAAAGAAGAACTTTGTACTGACCAACGAATACCACTATTGCATGCCGTACAACATGATTTTCAGGCATACCGACCAAATGGCATACGACATGTGGCAGCTTGCACAGCAGTTGATACCGATTGACGTAGGCGAAATCATGAGCGGCAAAAGTGCCAAGCTCAAAAAGGTCTTTTGTGGACGGTTTATCGCCTGGGTAATGCGAATCGAATGGTGGGGCGGCAGGTTTAACGGCAAAAAATACAAGGTTACCGACAAGTGCATTCATTGCCAAAAATGCGTGCGCTCCTGCCCTGTTGGCAATATCACCATAAAGGACGGCAAGTTTGTTTTTGGTAAAAAGTGCATTATGTGCATGCGCTGCTCATTCCACTGCCCGACAAACGCCATAAAAATAGGCTGGTTTGAAAGCTGGAAGGTCAACGGTGCATACAATTTCAACAAGCCTGAAAATGTAGAAGACAACAAGCACGATAAATTTTGCAAGAAATCCTACAAAAAATATTTTGAGCGCGGCTGGGCAAAAGTCAATTCAGTAGAGGCCGACGCAAGCAGCAATCCTGGCCAAATTGCAGAGGCGCAACCAGAATGAAAAACAATGACTATCAAGATTTGATTGCTTCTTGATATTATCAAAACGATGAACAAAGACGACAAAAGCGCTTTGGTTACCATTTTAAAAATCAAACAAAAATAATAATAAAAAGCTGAGCTTGAATAATAAATGCCCAGCTTTTTTGTTGTCTTTTGCTGTTTTTGGGCTGTTACACTCTTTGAAGGTCTGTAATCGCAGCCCAAGTGTTTGTGCCAACAATGCCATCAACTGCCAGCCCCTCTGCCTGCTGATATTGCCTTACAGCATTGTTCGTTCGACTGCCAAAAATTCCATCAATGCCGCCAACAGGTATCAAATTGCTTTCAAGCAGCTCTTGCAAGAATGTCACATATGCGCCGCGGCTGCCCTGTCTGAGTGTTGGATATGGTGGCAACGTAAGCAGTGTGCGCCAGGTATTGTTGCCAACAACGCCGTCTACGGCAAGACCATTACGCTGCTGAAAATCCTGAACAGCACGCTGAGTATTTGCACCAAAAATCCCGTCAATCGAAAGAGAATAGCCATACTGATTGACCAAAATAAATTGCAAAAGATATACAAAATTGCTGCGGCTGCCATTTCGAAGAAGTGGATATACAGAAAGGTCATCGCGCGGAATGTAAGGCACTTGCAAGAAGTCGCATACGCCATGGCAGGCCTCTTCGCCGACCTCTTTTTGGAAAAGCGGATTGATCATCAGTTGCGCTTCGCGCAGATTGGTCATGAAGCCTGCTTCAATCAAAGTTGACGGACAATTCACGCTTGACAGCACGCCCACATCAAGAGTCTTTACCCCTCTGCCATTTTGTGGAGTGCCTTGCGATACTTGGTTGTACACGTCCTGCGCAAGTGCACGGCTTTCTTCGGCGCGGGCATTAAGCGGCGAGTAAAAGACCTCAACACCGTTTGCAGAATTAAAGCTTTCACCAAAAGCGTTGTAGGCAAAAGTTACGCACAGTGTCAGGTTTTGCGCGTTTATGCGGCGGACTCTATTCGTGATTGAAAGGTCTTGCAGCTCTGGCTTGACATCAAAAACCGAAAAGTCCTGCCTCATGCAGGCTTCGATAAAGTAGTTTTTTGCTGCACGATTGAACTCATTTTCATAAATTTGTCTGTTCAATCCTGGCATGACAGGCGTGCGCTTGCCTTGTGTTGGTGGATTGACGCCATGTTCATCATTAGCGCCTATGTAAAAATCTTCGTTTGCCATATTTTCTCCTTTTATGAAAATATATACGCAGCGAAAAATATTTGTGTGAAATATCAAATCATTTTTAAAATTGAATTTTTTAAATTATTTTTCTTCATATTTTTAAAATAAAATTAATTGAA
>CAMLUY010000122.1 GCA_946487985.1 uncultured Clostridia bacterium | reverse complement strand
TTCAATTTTTTTAATAAAAACACCCTTTTGAGTAAAAAAAAAGGTCTTTTTATTTTTTATAAATTTTAATATTTATTTTAATTATATTAATTTTTTGATATTAAAATCTAATTTTAAATTTGATAATAAAAAGCATTTATTGAAAGATTTATTATACGGCTGTGTACTTCTTAAAGCCAGATACATCTGATGTTGTTTCACTGAACATGCTTGCAAAAGCGCTCGGCAGCGATTGAACAGCGCTCTCAGAAACGTACACCGTAGTGGCACGCTGAATCAGCCCAGTTGCTGCCGATTTGCTTGTAAGCATGGCGGCAACTGTCGGGCTGTCGATGTAAACTGTGGCAAGATTGTCGCAACCATTGAATGCACTATCAGAAATGCTTGAAACACTTGATGATATTGTTATGCTTGTAAGGTTTGCAGCGTTGTAAAAGGCATTATTCGATATTGCAGTAACGCCATCTGGAACAGCAAACGTTGTACCTGTGCTGCCGCATGGGTATTGCAAAAGCGTAGTCTTTGCTGCATTGTACAGCACGCCATCTACTGCGGTAAAGTATGCATTGTTGATGCTGAACGAAGTGATTTTAGTGTTGCTGAATGGTGCCCAGCCCATACTTGTTACTGTTGAAGGGATGACGACATCTCCTGTCAAGTTTGTGCAGTTGAGAAATACAAAGTTGCCCAGTGTTTGCAAGTTTGATGGCAATGTGACCGAAGTCAAATTACTGCATGATGCAAAAGCATGACCGTATATTCTTGTCACAGTTGACGGAATGACAAAGCTTGCGCCTGTCTTTCCTCTTGGGTACTGCAAAAGTATGGTCTTTGCTGTATTATACAGCACGCCGCTGTCACTCACGTACGCCGTATTGTTTTCATCAACTACAAATTCTGTAAAGCGGCAATAACTAAACGCGGTCTCGCCTATTGATGTCACGCTTGCTGGAATATTTAATGTGTCAGTCAGTTGTTGGCAGTAGAAAAATGCGGCATCGCCTATGGTTGTCAATTTTGATGATAAGGTCAATGTGCCCTGAATATTGGCGCTTTGATAAAATGCTCTTTCCTCAATCACTTCAACTGATTCTGGCACTACGAAATTTTCACTAGCTTTTGCAAGTGGATAAACAACCAATCGCGTCATATCTTTGCTGTACAGTATGCCATCAACAGCGGTAAAATGTTGGCTGCCTTCGTCCACGGTAATCTTGTTCAGTCCGACAAGGGCTAGCGCACCAACACCAATGGTTGTCACGCTTGCTGGAATATTTAGAGTACCTGAAACAAGACGACAGTTGTAAAACGCATTGGTGCCAATGGTAGTCAGCGTACTTGGTAAAACGATTTCAGTCAGGCTTGTACAGTTCATAAATGCACAATAATCAATACTTGTTATGCCTTCTGGCAGATTTATGCTAGTCAGGTTTGAACAGCCACTAAATGCGTGGCTACCTATGCTTGTAATTGTTTCTGGCAATGTTACTGTTTGAATGTTTGAATTATTCGCAAATGCACCATTGCCGATGCTCGTCACTGTATAGTCATCGCCTTCAACAAGACCATCGCCGGCAATGGACACCTTTTCTGGTATGTCTACATCACCGCTTGCACCGCCTATGCCGTTGATTGTTATGTTGCCGCCGTCGATTGTATAGTCGGCATTTGGCAGATAGGTCTTGTCAGCGCCAATAATCAAAATGGTAATATTCGAAAGGTCAAAATTCTGCGAATTGTTGATATTGATTTCAAGTACAATGGTTCCGCTTATTGGAGTGCTTGACGTAAAGTCCTCTGCGTTCACTGTGCCAGCAGCAATGGTTTTATTGTTTGGGTCAATATTGAAAGACACACCAGATACTTCTCCGTCCGTCCATGAAGTTTCGGCCTTGTACGCTGTCGTCTGACCATCAATGATAAGGTTGACAATGTCAAAATACAATTTTATTGTATCGCTGTCTGTTTCAAGGTCATATTTAAGCTGGAAATTTTTATAGATATATCCTTTTCGAAAACCCTGCACTGTGGTTGGCTCTTGGTCACCATACTGAACTCTGGCATCACGCAAATACAGGGTTCTGTCGGGTACATCAATATATATTGTGCCCTTCATGGTAATCGTCTGCGGAATCACAGCCAGCACACCTACTACCATCATGCACAATGCAATCGCAATACCAGTTACACAAAGCGCAAATTTATTTCGTACAGTCATCTTTTCTCCTTAAAGTATTATTTTGCTATTTTTCACAATTATACAAAATTTTATCCTGTCACAAGAGTGACGTAATTTTTTGCAAACAATAATAAAATATTTTTAAATTTTCTTTTTTGATTAAAAAATTTTAAATATCTGTAAAATAGCAATCAAATATGTAAAAATATTTCGAACTACCCTATTCTACCCCCCCCGCAATTTTGTCAAGTAAATTTGCGTCACTCGAAAAAATATTTTCTTTGACAAAATTGAATTTTGCGTGGGGGGGGTAGAATTTCAATAGCACCACATAAAAGAGCGAAAACGGCATTGGACGTTTGAGCGTTCTGCGAAAAAGCGTAAGCTTTGAGCAAAAAGGGCAAACCAAACGCAAGCGTGCAGGTCGCACCGAAAGGTGTCGACCAAACAAAAGTGCAGGTTTGCCCGATCCCCCCGCAATTTTGTCAAGCAAATTTGCGTCACGCAAAAAAAATATTTTTCTTT
>CAMLUY010000121.1 GCA_946487985.1 uncultured Clostridia bacterium | reverse complement strand
AATATTTATATTTTAATAATTATAAAGACGCCTTAATATTGGAAATTGCGTAAAAATAAATGTTTTTTGTCATATTTTTTTTGCCGAAAAATATACATAAAGTAATTGCGGGGAAATTCGACATTATTCAGTGCGATTGATGTTTTTGTAACATTTTTCTTGTTGGGATTTTTCATGCATTATTTTATCATTAAAAGCGAGGTTTGTAATGCCATTTTGCGTAATCAAATCAAGGACAATAAAAATTTTTTTGTGCATGATTGCAGTTGTTGTAATGCTGGCGATTTCATACAATGGATTTGCTTCTGCTGAGGTGTGGTTTGGCAAATCAACCAGACTTGTGCCAATTTATCGAGTTGACACGCAGGAAAAGCAGGTCGCAATTTCGTTTGATGCTGCTTGGGGTGCAGACAAGACGCAGGAAATTCTTGATGTGCTTGCAGAGTATGACGTCACGGCAACATTCTTCCTTGTGGGCTTCTGGGTAGACAAATATCCAGAAATGGTCAAAGCTATTGACGATGCCGGCATAGAAATCGGCACTCACTCAAACACCCACCCAGACATGGCAAAACTTGATAAAGCAACAATTACAAGTGAACTTACCACTTCAATGGATAAAATCAAATCAATCACAGGCAAAGATGTCAAAGTTTTCAGGCCGCCGTACGGTTCGTACTCAAACACGCTAATCAATGTTTGCGAGCAGCTTGAACTTTATCCAATTCAATGGGATGTTGACACTCTCGACTGGAAAGGGCTTTCGGCAAGTGCTGTCTGTGACAGAGTGATGAAAAATGTACAAAATGGTTCAATAGTGCTGATGCACAACAATGCTGACAATGTTGTTGATTCGCTCAGACTTTGCCTTGATTGGTTGAAAATGAAAGGCTATCGTGTGACAAGCGTGGGCGAACTGATTTATACTGACGGCTATAACATCGACCCAAATGGTGTGCAACACAAAAATTAAAAGGAGAAAATATGAACAATACAACAGATTTGCCGCAGCAAAACAACAAAGGACAACTTACAGGAGTACTTCTTGAAAAAGCCAACGCTACATTTGAAGTCGAGGGTGAAAAATTTTATGAGGGGAAAATAGCTGTTGAGCGTCTGTCCGAAGCTGTTGATATTTTGCCTTTTACAATTTCAGAAAAACTTGTCAAAGCCTATTCGCTCGCTCTTGAAAAGGGGTGCAAGGTTTCTTTTGGCGGGGAATTTCGCAGCTACAACAGGGTTATTGACGGCAAAAGCCGCTTGATACTTTCATTTTTTGTGAAAGAGGTCTTACCTGAATCTGAGGACGACAATGACAACGTCAACGCTATTTCGCTCACGGGCTATGTTTGCAAACAGCCCAATTACAGAACGACGCCTTTCAACAGGCAAATTTGTGATGTGCTGATTGCTGTCAATAGATCCAATTTCAATAAATCAGATTATATTCCATGCATTTTGTGGGGACGTAACGCCAAGCTTATGCAAAATCAAAAGGTGGGGGCAAAAGTGGTCATAGATGGCAGAATTCAATCTCGCATCTATCGCAAAGAAACCAGCCCTGGCCTTTTTGAGGAAAAAACGGCCTACGAAGTGTCTTGTCAAAATCTTACCTTGTGCGACAGCGTTTCAAATTATCAAGCCGACGACAATTCATCTCAGGACGCAAGCGCATAAAATTGGATACACTTTGTAAAATTGCGAACTATTTGAACTGTTCAATAGATTATCTTCTTGGTCGTGCGAAAAGTTAATTAAAAATATTAATTGTTTTTATCATTAAAAATCATTGTATTTTTTATAAATCAAACATCTTTAAGAATAAAAAATAAAAATGAAAAAATTAAATTTAAATTAAAAAGGCAGGCGCTTAGAAATAAAAAAACCTCAGCAAAATTGCATGAGGTGATTTTTTAGTTATTGTCTGCTGATTTGATTTTTGCAGCTTTTCCAGTAAGGTCACGAACGTAGTAAAGCTTCGCTCTTCTTGGGTTACCTTTGCGCACAACTTCGATTGAAGCAACCAAAGGTGAGTGCAGTGGGAATGTACGTTCAACGCCAACGCCGTTTGATATTTTACGAACAGTGAATGTTTCGCGCACTCCGCCATTTTTGCGAGCAATAACAACGCCTTCATAGTTCTGGATTCTTTCTTTGTCGCCTTCCTTGATTTTTACGCCGACTTTCACAGTATCGCCGATATTGAACTCAGGGACAGACTCTTTCATATTTTCCTTCTCTATCTGGTCAATTATGTTAGCCATGGTTTTCTCCTTTTATATTTTTTTATTTTATGCAACTTGTGCATGTGGTGAAATTTGCTTCACTCAAAATTCTAGCCTCTCTTACGTGCTCTTTTGCGAGCAGCTTCGCGTTTTTTCTTCTTCGCTACGCTTGGCTTGTCATAGGCTTCTTTTCTTCTGATGTCACCAATGATGCCATCTTTTTGGCACTTTCTCTTAAAGCGTTTGAGTGCGCTTTCAAGACTTTCGTTTTCGCCTACTTTAACAGTTGTCAAATTTCTCACCACCTTCTAATTTTTAAAGTCTATATTATTATATAGATTTGTTCTGCCTCTGTCAAGAATTTTTTTAAAATATCCAAAATTACTTGATTTTATTGCTGATTACCTATGTTTTGCAAGAGTGACCAGCGCGCCGTCTTTCCATAGGCCATGAAGTTTTACATCAAAGGCGTGGTCAATGAACTCGTCAATGTGCTGGCTGTCTTTTTCGGTCGCTTTCAAATAGCAGCGAATATAGTTTTTGCTGTATCCCACAAAGTATCCGTCTTCATACTCTTCAAAAAGCACTTTTTCATACTTGACTTTTTCAATAAAATCCCTTCGT
>CAMLUY010000120.1 GCA_946487985.1 uncultured Clostridia bacterium | reverse complement strand
TATATTTATTTTAAATAATTTTTTTGATGAATGAGTCGCGATGTATTTCGCATTTGCCAAACTTTTTCAGGTTTTGAATATGCTCTTTTGTGCCATAGCCTTTGTGACGAGCAAAATTGTACTCTGGATATTTTTTGTCGAGCTTTTCCATAAGCCTGTCACGATGAACTTTTGCAAGAATTGACGCCGCAGCGATAGAGTAGCTGATTGCGTCGCCATGAATTATATTTTCTTGCGGCAGGTCAGTATCGATTTTTACTGCGTCAATCAGCACGCGTTGCGGCCTAATTTGAAGCCCATCCAAAGCACGCTTCATGCCCAGCTTTGTTGCCTGTAAAATATTGATTTCGTCGATTGTTTTTTCATCAATTTCGACAATACAATATGATAATGCCTTGTCAACAATTTGCTGGTACAAAAGCTCGCGTTTCTTTGGCGAAAGTTTTTTGCTGTCATCAACGCCATCAATCGGATCATCAAGCGGCATGATGACGGCAGCGCAAACCACAGGACCAGCAAGCGGTCCGCGCCCAGCTTCGTCAATGCCGGCAATGTAATTTATTTTGTTTTTCTCTTTACAAACAATGTCATATTCAAGCATAACGACCTCTATATTTATTTTATCATTTTTGCTTTCAAAATCAAAATGCATTAGGTTCAATTATAAAAAACTTATAAGTTTTGACATTGCTTTTGGGCGCTTAAAAAAAATTACGCGCTCAAAACAAATTGAAAGGTTTGAGCGCGCAGTTTAAAATTCTTTTTCTTGCTCTTCATTTGAAAGTTGTGTTGTTGTAATGTTTGCAAATTGTCTGTCATATTTGTTGGCGACAAAATCTTTTACAACGTACTGGTCATAGCCAAAACCGCCCATACTGTATTGCCCCGAAAATTTCTTGTCACAAATAAGCGGCCAGCTTTCAGTCCTATAATCATACCCTGTGTAGTAAATCCTTTGAACTTGTTTCAAAGCCAGGTTTTCGTTTAGGCAAAATTCAATTTCGGCATCTTTATCAAAGCAGCCTTTTTCAAGTAGTATCGAGCTTTCAAAAGGAATGATAATGCTGGCTTTTTTTACGCCGCTAAAACACCCCTCGCCAATTCTCATGCGGCCATAAACATAGTTTTGAAGGACTTTCTTGTCATTGAACTCTGAAAAGTCTCCTTTTGCGTTCATGTCGTTTTTTGGCAAAGTAAAAACAATGCTTTCTGCAAGCTGCGGCAATATGATTTTATCATTATTTTCAGACAGCGGAATATATTTGACAACTTTGCCTCTGGAAATCTGAAACACATACTCAGGGTGTTTGAAGTCATCAAATTTAATATACGTTCTTCCGTATTTTTGTGGTAAATCCATGGCTAACTCCTTTATATTGTAATATTTTAGTATATTTTTCCGTAATTTTCAATAGCTCATTATTGCATTTTAAGGCGAAAAATACAAAAAAATGCCGCAATATAGCAAAAACATACTACCAACATAACTTGCGATGATAATATGTATTGGCATAAAATTTTGATAAAATCTAGTAATATGTGTGTTTACACACCATCAACCTGTGAATTAACATCGCAGTTGCGGTCGGCTCGCTGCCAATAATGAAAAATATATTCTTGAATTTTCTAAAACATGATAAATATGTAAAAAAATCATCTTTTTTGAGCAATAACCAGTAGGTCACGGTCGCCTGTTGTCTTTTCTTTATAGTTTTCAATCAAGGTAATGACATCAAATCCGGCACAAGTCAACAGCTCGCGCACTTTTTCTGTTGGTAAAGCGCTATAATAAAATTCTTGGTTGTACATTGTGCCAATTGTTTGGTCGTCACGATTGCCGTGAGTAAACAATAGAAAGCCGCCTTTTTTGGTCATCGATGCAAGTTTGTCATATATTAAGGGCTGATTTTCCTTCGCAATATGCCAAAGGCTGTCAAAAGCAATGATTCCGTCAAACATTTTTTCTGACTGAAAATCAAAGAAATCACATTCTATAAACGTTGCGTTTGCAAGATTTAGCGCTTTCGCTTTTTTAATCATTTCTGCTGAAAAATCTATCCCCGTCACATGAAAGCCGCGATTTGCCAAATATTGCGCTATAGGCTGCCCCGTCCCGCATCCAACATCAAGGATGTCACCATTTGCACAAAGAAGTTCTGCAAAATCTGCAACACACTTGTTGATGACAGAGTTTTTCCTGAATTTGTGCCATTCTTCGCAAATTTTATTATATGATAATTTATTGTCAGGAGGATTGACAATTTCTATATTATTATTGTTCATATCCCAATTATATCAAAAATGCCTTTCATTATCAAGATTTTAATGATATCTTTTTATGATAAATAATCTATGATTTTACAACAAAAAACCACCTCTGTATTTTTAGGCGTTTCTGGTGCGCCGCAAGGGATTCGAACCCCTGACTGCTTCGAAATTATTGCTTCCGGCGGTTTTTTCTTTGAAAAAATCCGCTTTGTCAGCAAAATTTCTTCGCCCCCTAAAAATCTTACGATTTTCAGGGAAACCCTCAACCAAAGGTCAGGAAGATTTTTTACAATAAAAAAACACCTCTGTATTTTTAGGCGTTTCTGGTGCGCCGCAAGGGATTCGAACCCCTGACCTTTGGTTCCGTAGACCAACGCTCTATCCAGCTGAGCTAGCGGCGCGCAATTCTTTTGTCATTCTTTCGACTTTGTTATTATACCACAACAAGCTGCAATTTGCAATCATTTTTTATATTTTGATACTAATTTTTAGTTTTTTGTCATTTCGTTGACTTTGGTTTGTTTTTTTATTATAATATTATAAACTATGTGATGTTGATTTGCTCACGATGTTTGCAAATCAATTTGCTAA
>CAMLUY010000119.1 GCA_946487985.1 uncultured Clostridia bacterium | reverse complement strand
TGATGAAAAAGAAAACGATTCAGTTGAACGACAAGATGACTCATTCAACCAGCACCTTCAATTCTTAGAGCAATTTTTCAGGACCATCCTTGAAGGCATTTCGTCAGATGCATTTGAAATCATCAACTCCTTGGTACTTGACCTTTACTCTAAATTCAATATCAATGAAAATACCGAATTGAAAAATTTGAAACCAACTGATTATCCAACTTTTGATGATTTGTACGCATTATTGCAAGAACGTTTGAAAACCGCAAAAGAAGAGTTTATGCTCAACAACTTGCGTGTTGCAGAAGCGTACATCCGTAAATTTGCAAAGGGCGGTCGAAACTCAAACCTTTGGAATGGTCCGACCTCAATCGAAACCAATGAAAACTTTGTTTGCTTTAACTTCCAATCATTGATTGCCGGAAACAATGAAATGCTTACCAACGCTCAAATGCTCTTGGTTTTCAAATATATTGAAAATGAAATCATCAACAACAAAGATTACAACAAATTGCACAACACAAATCGAAAGATTATTGTTGTAGTCGATGAGGCGCATACATTCATCAACCCAAGATATCCAATAGCGCTCAACTTTATGACAGCGATGGCAAAACGTATCAGAAAGTATGGTGGTATGCAAATTGTCATCACTCAAAATATCAACGACTTCGTTGGCTCTGAGGAAATCAAACGTCAATCGACAGCTGTCATCAATGCCTGCCAATATTCGCTGATTTTCTCGCTTTCTCCAAACGACGTCAACGACCTTATTGAATTGTACAAGAACTCGGGTGGTATCAATAAAGAAGAGCGTAACCGTATTGTTTCAGCCAGCGTCGGACAGTCATTCGTGATTACCTCTCCAACCGCCAGAACAATGGTACAAATTCATCCGCTTGATTATGTCGTATCTATCTTCAAAGAGAAAAATGAATAGCCCGCTCGGCAAGCAAAGGTTTTGCTCAGCAAAACCTTTCGGCGCTTCACGCTTGCAGCATAGGCTGCGCTTGCCTCGCGCGAATCTCCCTGTTCGGGCTTATCAATGAACAAAATCCGCTTCTCCCACTTGCGTGAAGACTACATAAAGAAAAGGAATAAAAATATGATAAAATCGATCAAACTGAGAATTTTCATATTCAGCTTGCTGCTAGTTCTTGCAAGCATTCTTTTGTTTGCGTGTGGTAACAAAGATTATACAAATGTTACAGTCACATCAACGCAAGATTCGATCGAGCTTTTTGCTCGCGAGGGCGAGGTTGAAAACATCACATTCACAATCAATAATCCCGTGTCAGGAATGTCCAATAAATTCACTTATTACATGTCAAATCCAGGTATTTGCAACATTGAGCAGCTCAATGTTCAAGGCTATTCTACCACTTACTCAATCACTGGTTTAAAGGGTGGTGTATCTGACCTTACAGTTACAACTGATGAGGGCAATGTCACAAAGACAGTGCAGATTATTGTTCATCAATACTCAGATATATTTCAACCAGCATCGAACGCTCTTTACACAACTGCAACAAGGGCATACACTCCATCCGCAAATGACTTTAAATTTTCAGAAAATACAACAGAACGCCAACTTCAATACTATTTCTATGGTAAAGTCGCTGAAAATGGCAAATTGAGCCTCAGTGACATTTCCAATGGCGTAACCTATCAAAACAATTTTGTTAAAGTCGAGCTCTTCCAAGCAGACGATGATAACAATTACCTTATTTTTACAGATGCTCAAAACCAGTATTTTACCTTGGGTTCAGCACTCCCGCAGCTTGCTACTGGGAACACGAAATACAATTTTTTGTCTGTAACAAAAACCGATGACGGCTTTTCTTTCAATCAAAATCAGGCTAGCTCAGTAGCTGCAGGCGATGAATTTGCTTTTGTTGCCACATATAATAACGACCTTAATGAAGAGCTGTTTTGTGAACGTTCTTTCAGTGTGCTTATTGATATCAAAAGCGAAGACTTTTCTCACTATTATGGCTATCATATTGATGAAGTTGAATATACGGTTGGATCAGACAATTCCTATGTAATGGATGAAGCATCATCGCAATCAAGTATTTACCTGATGCCAAACAGCGCAATTTCAATTGATGATGGGCTTTGGGTTGGCAATACAGCTGAGCTTATCACAGTATATCTTGAAATTACAATGTCAGGCACAAACAATTTGCTCCAATCAAAATTCTATGTTGACAACGAAAACGTCATAAACGCGAAATATCTTGGCAACCTGTCTGAAAATGGATACACTACTTACTACTATCAAGTCAATTGCAATACAGGCGTAGCCAATACAACAAATTTCAATGTAAATTTCTATTATGATGGCTTTGAAAACAGTAATGATGAAAAGGTAAATTTTGTCTATTCAATCCCAGTTGTCATCAGAATTTTGCCAAACAATCTTCTGGTAAACAACATTGATCTTGACGAGGTAGACAGAACATACACATTTTACAACAACTATGCTGGTGAATCTTTTGGCTGGCAAGAGTTTAATTTTACAACCATTCCACAAGACGCAAATATTACAGAGCTGACAATAGACCTCACCGGTTCAGGCCTGCAAGTTCGTTATCGCAACACTACATACACCAACGATATTGTTCACATATCTGACCTTTCAAGCCCTGTGTATATCAAAGGCATTGAAAACGCGCCAATTACAATTGACGCTCGTGAATTGCCTATTGATCTATACTATCCAGTTCTGACAGCAGAAAATTCTGGTCATATTTCTACGGCAATTAAATATCAAATTGTTCAAGGCGCAACAACACTCGATTTTGCTACTGATGAATTTGAAGAAAGGGTCTATCTTGATATTTCAAATACACAATCTGTAACCTTTAATGATA
>CAMLUY010000118.1 GCA_946487985.1 uncultured Clostridia bacterium | reverse complement strand
GTCACATTTGTGTAATTTTTGCCTTCTGTCGGTTCGTTGTCGTTGCCATACATAGCGTTCGCCCTGTTTTCTGGGCTTATTCGGAAAGCGAGTTTATCAGAGTCAGCAAAGTGTGCAGCATTGTTCAGGCCGAAATATGCATCGATATTTTTATCATTATGAATAACAAGCATTGATGAGCTTGTGCCTGTTTTCCCATTATCAACCGCCTGCATTGCAAGCGCAGAAGAAATTGTTGTAGCTTTTGCGATGTAAGCGATTCCTGCGACATTTGCTGTTGTCGCTGTTGAAGAAAGGTTATTAAGCAGTCCGCGAACTTGGGTGCGTGATGTAATGCCCGAGAAGTGGGCATTATTTGAAATTTGGTCAATATAACCAACCACACCGCCTACAAAATCATAGCCAATAACTTCGCCGCCAACAATTATGCCTTCGCCTGCGGTGTAATCATTGGAATTATCAATCATATTTGGATTTTCATATTCAAGATATTGAACAAAGTCAAGGTCTTGATTTTCATAGCTGTTATAGCCAGCATATAGTTCGCCATTATCAGAGCCGCGGCCGATAAATCCGCCAACATATGTAGTATTTGTGACCGCTCTTTGTCCTGTTGTTGCAACAGGCTCTACTGTAAGAAGTGAGTATGCGGCATAGTTGTTGTAACCTGAATAATTTATTACTTTACTGTCAATTTTTTTAATTGTACCACCGTTGTAGCCAACTCCGCCGCCCACTGATGTTGTTACATCACCAACATCGTTTTGATCGAATGCATATTTCACATTTAAGGTGCCATTCATGAATACGAATATCTTTGGCGCATATCCATCATAGCACGACCTGCCCTTTCCAATGACTGTTATAGTTTCATCTGATCCATTAGCGAGCTGATCCTTTGTGAATGATCGTGTGTTTGAGTCGGCACTTTCGTAGAGTGTGTAATCGATAGTGATTGAACCATCGTTATAGCCAATCACGCCACCAACATAGCCACTGCGCAGATAAATTACAGAGCTGTCAATCTCTGCGCCTATGTTAATCAAATTGCCATGGTTGACACCTGCAACAAGACCTATGTATGAACCATTTGCTGCATATGATGCTGTATTTGCTGCATTGCCAATATTGAACTCACCTTGGAAAGTGATATACTCAATGTACGCATTTTCACCGATTTCTGTAAATACGCCATAATATGTTTGATCGTTTTCAACTTTTGCGTTTGTTATGTTTATGCCTGTAATTTGAGCATATTCATTTGTCCCTATGATTGAGCCGTTGAGTCTGCCTAGCGGCAGTTTATCGCTGATTGATGACGCGTCTATGCTTGTTGAAATTTTGTAATGAGCTGAAAGGTTCATGTTTACAAGGTCATCTGCGTTTTCAAGCGTAAAGCGATTTTGCTCTGTTCCATTTGCAAAATACACATCTATAATTAGCGCAAAATCTTGATATTCGCCTTGAAGATTGTTGCCACTGTCAAGCCAATCTTTTGCAACAATCATCAATCTGCCTTTCATTTGCCCTTCATAGGTTTCTGCATATGTTACAAAATCCTCTTTGACGGTCATAATTATCTGATATTTACCATCACTTTCAATATACTGCATCGAGTTTTCGTCAAGCATTGAATATGTAGTTCCGTCCACATTGATTGTGCCTTCAAAGAATAATGCGACAATCTCTCCATTTGTGGCTGTTGGATTAGTTGGATAGACAATAATATCTTTTACTCGGTCAGTTGATGAAAATTCAAGATATTCAATAGGCTGTTGAGCTGTAATGCCTGCAACTTCCTGATAAATTGAAATGCGTACATTTACAGTGAAAGAATATAATCTATCATACTGACGAACGTGTGCGATCAATTTAAAATCTATGCGATTCTGTATATTCTCTTCTGCGGTAAATGTCCATGTAGATGTATCAAAAGTCCCATATCCTCCAATATTATAAATATTGTTACCGTCTGGCGACCTGTACATGATTTTTACTATATTGCCACCCTGTTGAATTATGGCATCTGATTCCCAATATACAAAGTTTTCATTGAAGTTGCTTGTAGAGAATGTTAAATTTGAGCCCAGCACAGACTCTGGTGTTGCAAAAAGGTATGCGTCAGGATTTTGTACGCTGATATTAAACTTTGCCGTTCTTGCGCTTACCAGATTTGTGTTTGAGTATACATCTGCATATGCTGCCTTTACACCATAATTGCTTTGAATAATACTTGGACTGCTTGGTTCAAGATAATTGCCAAAACCGTCCATTTCTTTATACACATCGAGGCTGCCAATATAGTCAAAAGAAACAATATCAATATAGTAAACAATAGTTTTGGTTCGGGAAATGAAATTTATTATTTCTCGACCTCTGACAGAAAGTTCAATTCTGCTTGTTCCTGTACCTGTTGTGTATACATTAAAATGCTTGTTGTTGTCCGTTGGTTCACCAATTGCAATTAATTGATTTTGAACACTTACTTGAACATCATTTATTGAATTTGATTGTGGGTTGTTGTTACCAATTACATCTATGTCAAAATAGGTTTCAACATTAGGATTATTGTAAACAAAGAATAGCGTTGAAAGCTCATCGCCTGTGATATTTTGAGAATATTTGATTGCATCCATTGGGTTTTGAGTAGTAAGCGTGACACTGTTCAAGCCCTCCTCAACTGTTATTGTGATTGCGGTTTGTGTGCCATTATCAAGTTCAACTGCGTACGTGCCTGTTCCGATAGCTATTGGACGCATTTCAAAATTGAGTAGAAAGCGCGCCCCATCTGGAATAAAAATGTTTTCGCGGTCAACAGTAAATCTCGCAACATCATCGCCATAGATTAGTGAAAATGAAATATTAGAAAATTGGGCGTCGGCAAAGATATC
>CAMLUY010000117.1 GCA_946487985.1 uncultured Clostridia bacterium | reverse complement strand
TCTGATAAAATACGCTTTTCAAGTCGTGAAATGTACGACTGCGAAATGCCAAGTTTGATTGCAACTTCCCGCTGAGTAAGCTCTTGATGCCCCATCAGTCCGTAGCGCAGTATCATGATTTCCTGCTCGCGCGAGCCAAGCTTGCTGATCAGGCTTGTAATCACCGCACGGTCAGCCGGCTCGTCAACTGCCTGAGCGACAACATCGTCTTCACAAGGAATAATGTCTGACAGCACAAGCTGGTTGCCGTCGTTGTCTTCGCAGAGCGGCTTGTCCAAGCTGATGTCGTTTTTCAGCTTGCTGGTCTTGCGAATCTGCATGAGTATTTCATTTTCAATACAGCGCGACGCATATGTCGCAAGGCGAATATTTTTGTCAACCTTGAATGTTCGAACCGCTTTGATAAGCCCAATCGCACCAATAGAGATCAAATCCTCAAACTCAATGCCTGTGTTTTCAAACTTTTTGGCAATATAGGCGACAAGGCGAAGGTTGTGCTCTATCAGCTTTTCGGTCGCTTGCAAATCCCCTTCCTCTTTGCGCTTCAAAAGCTCGCACTCTTCTTCTGAGGAAAGCGGCGGTAAAAACTCCTCGTTACCGCACACATAGCAGACAATATTTCGTACGTCAAGCAGATTTTTCCGATGAAACATATTATAGACAAAAAGCTTTATCCTGAACAAAAGTGATTTCATTTCACACCTCCTTACACGATTGCGCTGTGCAAAAGCATACGCTTGCCAAAGCCCTTATCAAAGCCTGAAAATGACAGCCCCAGACTGGCGTCTTTGATGACGGTTTCATTGCCAACTTGAAGCTCATCAATAGTGAAAACCAAGATGCTGCTGTCTCCGCCAATGCCATTAATCTTGACGAAATGCCCATTTTTGACCAATTTTTTATCAAAATTCTTTGTAAAAGCGCATATAAAATTTATATTTTGATAAAGCGCATGAAATACCTCAAAATTGACCAGAATAATCGGCTTTTTTGTAATGTTGTCATAAAGCACGTTGCCGCTGTCGAGATATCCTTCTTCATAAATGGTTTTTTCGCCGTCACGAATGGTGACATTGTATGTAAACTTGCGCACATGCTCCACCCGCCTGCGATGGTTGACAAAAATTCTGACTGAAAAATAAATCAGGCTGCAAATGACCGCGACCACAAAAAGGGGCAGCGTGCCAAAAAGGCTTTCAAGCGCAGTGCAGCCTCCGCCGAACAAAAAGGTTGAAAAAATCGTCCCCACAAAGGCCTGCGCGAGTTTTTTAAGCGGCTTGATTTCAAAGGATATGCAAACCATCATCAGGCAGACCAATACTTGCAGCAAAATCTTGACTGGCATTGACAAGTCAAAATAGGGCATCACCAGCGCGACCACTGCCCCAGACAGGGCAGACAGAAACCACAACCGTGCCTGGCAGCGAAGAGCAAGCCCAGTCATTTTCAAAATCAAAGCATTGCAAAAGATATTCAAAAACAATGATATTTCGATTTCTATTTGCATGTTCACCTCTTGCAAACATTGTACACTATTCACTAAGGTATCAAAAGCAAAAAAATATCTAAAAAGACAGTAAATTCAACTTTATTGTCATTCCTCATATTGACAAAAAGTCCCTCACATTGTATAATAAGAGAAGATTTTGAGGTAAACATGGAAGTTGCACTGACAGTACTTGCCGCCATAGGCACAACACTGAGCATTTTAAAGATATATCAAGCGGTTTTGGCTGTTATTGGTGTATTTAAAACAAAAAAATTTAAATCAACAAAAATAAAAAAATATTACGGCATTTGCATCGCCGCAAGAAATGAGGAAAAAGTCATTCGCAACCTGCTTGAAAGCATCTATGCACAGGACTATCCGCAAGAGCGACTTCAAATTTTTGTAGTAGCCGACAACTGCACCGACAATACTGCGGCAATCGTGCGCGAGCTGATACTCAGTGGCCACGACAACACCACACTTTATGAGCACAACAATCCGAACGAAAGGACAAAGGGCTTTGCGCTGAAATATCTTTTCGAGCAGATCAAAAAGGACTTTGGCATTGAGTGCTTTGCAGGATATTTCATTTTTGATGCCGACAATGTCCTCAATAAAAACTACATAACCAAAATGAACGACGCTTTCGTCACTGACGGCAAAGCAAAAATATTCACATCTTTTAGAAATTCAAAAAACACCTCTCGCAACTGGATATCTTTCCAGTATGCCATTCACTGGATGGGTACATGCCTTGCTGAAAACAGGGCAAAAAGCTTGATGCCGTTGGCATGCAGGGTTCAAGGTACTGGAATTTTATTCACAAATGAACTTGTGCGCGAGGGGTGGAACTATACCTCTCTGACAGAAGACAGATTTTTTGGCAGTGACGCCGTTGTCAAAAACTATCGAATTTCATACTGCGATGAAGCTGAGTTTTTCGACGAGCAGCCCACCAATTTGAAAATTGCCTGGCGACAACGGCTGCGCTGGTCGAAAGGACACCTGAACTCCACCGCGGTCAACTGCCCCAAACTGATCAGAAATATGTTCAGATTTGACGACAGCTTTTTCAAATCATACGACTGTTTTTGGCTGAACTTTCCGACCCACATTGAATCACTTTGCAGAAGACTGATTTCGCTGGTATTGAACATCATCATTGCAGCCATGGCTGCAAACTTGTATGGCTGGTTTATCGGTGCGCTTGCAACTTTTGGTCTGAACGTTGCTAAGTTTTGGCTTGGCGGCATGGCAAAAGCGGCATTTGTGGTAACGTATTATCGCAAGCGCCTTTCTACCCCCCCCCGATTTTTCAAGACCCTGTTCAATGTGTTCATGTTTCCAGTATTCAACCTCTTCTCAAGATGGACAATGTACGTTGCATTGTTCTCCCATGTTGAATGGAAGCCGATACCGCATGATTCCCTCATGAACCTTGACGGCGGCGACAGACCACAAGAATTATTGGTTGACAACAAAAATAAAAAAGGTAAAAAATAAAAATATAAAAATAAAGTTTAATAAAAATA
>CAMLUY010000116.1 GCA_946487985.1 uncultured Clostridia bacterium | reverse complement strand
CGATAGAGAAAAGGATCCACCTGTACACATACCGAACACAGAAGTTAAGCTTTTCATCGTCGAAGATACTTGGCTGGCGACAGTCCGGGAAAATAGAACACTGCTGGAATATCATTAAAGTAGGCGCACGAGCCTACTTTTTTGTTTTTATTAGTATGATAAGTGAATCATCAGCAGCGTTCAGCACACTAGCGTGTGCGTTTTGCGAAGCAAAACATTTTCCCGTACAGTCCGGAAAAATAAGCCTTCCTTATCGATAAGAATTAAGCGGTGGAAGGCTTGCGTAAACTAAGAACACTGCTGGAATATCATTAAAGTAGGCGCATGCGCCTACTTTTTTGTTGAATTATTGTCTTATGCTTTGATTTTTCTTTGTATTTATAATATTTATTGGTATAATGCTTTTATAAGAAAAAGTTGTTGCAATAGTTAATAGAGATAATGGAAATAGGAATAAATTAAAATTTTTAATTAATGTGTTAATTTGATAATAAAGGTGGATTATGGTTAAATATAAAGATTTAGAAAGCGGCAAGGTGCTTCAGTATTTAATTGATAGATTTAATAAGGATAGAACTCCAGATAAATTTTATTCGGTATTAAGGTGTTTCCGAGATAGCTATGTATGGATACCTTGTACTTTAAGTTCGATAAGTGACGCTGATATTGAAAAGTTTTCAAATGCAAATGTAGGAGACACTATTGTTAGTAGTGACGAGATAAGGCTGAAACCAGATATATTGAGAAGCGGTGACGAATATTTTTTCCCTGTGTTTTCAAACCCCGACCAAATGGGTGATTATGGCAAGAATTTCAGCAAAATTGAAAAACATAGTTTTGAAGCAATGGGGATGGCTCTTGCACATAAAGAAACGATGGGAATTGTTGTCGATGCTTTTACTAACCCACTTGTTATAGATAAGGGGCTTTTTGATATGATTGAAAAATTGCCTTCCGAAATAGAAAGTTAAAATTTTAATATGTCTAGCATGTTTTAGTAGTATATTTAATGAAAAATGACAATTTTTAAAAATCAAGGATTATATTGGAAAAGACTAAAATCTTTCCTATTTTTCTATGCCTAAAATATAGTCGCTGCTGACACCAAAAATCTCTGTCATTTTAATTATCGCAGTATTGCGGGCATTTCATAAGAATATATGATGGCAGAAAAATTAAATATTTTCTTCGAAACATTTTTGTAATAGTGTTTTATTTCATCCAAATCATTTGAAAAGGTTTTCGACAATTTTTAAGCAGTTAAGAATATAAGAAATCTTCTTGCATTTTAGATTGATTTCGCATACAACAATTTCCCATTGTATTTACAGTTTTTTGGCGAAATATATACAATAAATCATAAAAAATTTTAATATATTATGAAAATTTAATTATAAGCGCCAATGTTTTCAAATTTTACTATTGACAAATTGACAAAACTGTAATATATTTATATAGGGGATGGAGATATGAAAAAAAATTATATGAGTGAAAAAGGGGTATTGAAAAATACCAAAACGTATGGGCTTTCAAATGCCTACAATAAAGCATTAAAAGTAATGCTGGGTGGCTGTTTTGCAATGATGGTTGGCTGCTTTGTTGCAGGGACATCGGGTGCATTGATGAGCGGCTCTCTTTTAAAATTTCAGGACACGCCAAAATATCAAGAAATTGTAGAAGCCGAAAAAACTGTTGCAGAATGGCGCTATGAAGATAATGAAATAACAAAACAAGAATTCGATGAAAAAGTTGAAGATATCAATTCTATTGAACACACAGAAGAGATTATGGACATTATCGACAAAAATAAATATGCAGCCTACAATGTAATGAAAGGCGGAATGTACTTGGGTATTGGCGGTATTGGTGCAGGCTTTGCTGTGTTTAGCGGAGCAGCTGCAAAAGCATATTGCATTCTTGAAAAGAGCAAAGATGATGAAGATGATGAAAACAATCTTCATGAAAATTGCGAGAGCTCATTATAAATCTAATTGAATTTAAATACAGAGAGAACAAAAAAACAAGCATTAGAAGTAATGCTTGTTTTTTTGCTGTTGTAATTTTTTTATAGCGCTTTTGTAAAATTTAAAAAGCAAACATATAATTATAACTAAAAGAGAATGCTTATTATTTTTCAATACCAAGTGAAATTTAAATAGCCATAAAAGATCTATATAAACTCGAACAAATGTTTTTTCATGTCAACCTTTTGCTGGGTAAAGGTGACGCCTTCTTTTTCAAGCAGTTTACGCTGCACGTCAGCTCCGCCGAAGGCAAAGCCACTTGCAAGGCTTCCATCGGCAAAGACTACGCGATGACATGGTACAACGCCTTGATATGGGTTTTGATGCAGCGCCCAGCCCACTTGCCTTGACATATGCGGTTGTCCCAAAAACTTGGCTATTTGGCCGTAGGTGCTTACCTTACCTTTTGGTATCAGGCGAACGGCTTGATATACTTTTTCAAAAAAATTATCTTTCATGCAATTATTATACATTTTTTGACAATGTCTGTAAAGTATTATGAAAAAGTTGTTTTGTTGTATTTGGTTTTTGACAATGTCAAAATTTGGCAAAATCGAATAGATATTATCATGAACAATGATAAAAAGAAGCTGGAATTATCAGGCGCTGAATTAGTATCCTTGGCAGGGAGCCTAGCAATATGCTTTGCGCAGAAATATGAAGGTGCTGATCTGAGACGATTGCGCCTGTTTTTTCAGGCCATTGCTTCAAACATTGCAACCATTGAAATTGAAGGGTTGTACAGAAAAGACAGGTTTGATAAATAATTTTTGCTGTTGTCGCAGATTCACGTGTATACTTCCTTTTTCGCGAACTCTGACGAGCAACCGCGAGTGACGCTCAAACGACAAGTCGTTTTCGCTTTTTACAAAAAGATTTATTGAAATTCTACCCCCAACCAATTTTGGCATGCAAAATATAAAAATAAAAATATAATGACATCAAATTGCTTGACAAAATTGCGGGGGGGGGGTAGAATAGGGTAAGCAAAAATATTTTTA
>CAMLUY010000115.1 GCA_946487985.1 uncultured Clostridia bacterium | reverse complement strand
ATTAATGAGCTTTTTATTTTTTTAATTCAATTTGAAATTAATAATTTTTTCTATTATTAAAACAGAAAATTAAAAAAATATTAAATTAATAAATATAAAACGGCAGGGTAAGATATGTATTATCAACTGTCAGGCATTTGAAACTCTGTAATGCCCACATTTCTTTTCTTTCTTTCCACTTCAATGAGATTTGAAATCATGTCGCGTACTTTGTATGGATTTTTTATATGCCTAAGATGGAATTTTGGTGCTTGGGCGTCGTTGCTTGCTATTTCAATAGTCCCTGTTCTGAAAATCTTGTCACCGAGAGATAAAAAAAGGGTTACATCGAAACACCTGTAAACGTTGATGTCATCAATTATGGCTGTGAAAAAGCCTTTATGCCTGAAAAACTTTACCCATTCGCCTGGCTTTTTTACAATATAATATCGATAAAATGAAAGCGGCAAACCAAAGTGCCTCTTTCTGTCATGCCAAATAACTTCGCAATCTTTATCGAATTTCATAAATCGCTCCTACTGGTAAGTTACAGACGTGCAAATTGGTTTCGCTGTTATTGAAGTTCGGTAATATCAACATGACGCTTTTTGCGCTCTACTTCAATCAAACTTGACACCAAGTCACGCACTTTGTATGGATTTGCAATGTGCTTTAATTGAAAGTTTGGTGTACTTTCATCATTTGCTGCAATATCAAGTGTGCCTGTCTTGAATATTTTATCTGCAAAAGAAACATAAAGTGCAATATCGAAGCAACGATAAACGTTGACTTCTTCAATCAAGCTTGTAAAAAAGCCCTTATGTTTGAAAATTTTGACCCATTGTCTATCTTTTTTCACTATGTAATATCTTGTGAATGATATTGGCATTCCCATAATTCTTTTTCTGTCATGCCATATCACTTCGCAGTCTTTATCAAATTTCATGTTTCCTCCAATAATACATATATTTTACTTGATTAAGAGTAAAAAGTAAAGAGTTTTTTGAAAATATCGTGCAATATTCAGCATAATATCACAATACACTCAAATGAATTACAACAAAAAGATACGGCTTCAAATAAAAGCCGTATCTGCGAAAATTCACTGCATAAAGGAGAAGTGTGCTGTTAAATTTTTATAATTGTGTGAAAAGATGTATTTCGTTTTTGGCAAACATGTCTGCCGATTTTTTTTGTGCAAATGCAATTATTTGCAACCGCAGCCATTGCCGCAGCAGCCGCAAAGCAGAAGAAGGATAATCAATGTGCAGCAGTCCATACCGCAGCCGTTATTGCCATTGCCGCAAAGGCATTGCAAAAGTAAAATCCAAATTATGAGAGAGCAGCAGTCACAGCCACTATTGCAGCCGCCTGAAAATCCACCCCCGCAAGAGTTATTAAAAAAGTTCATTTGTTCCTCCTAGAATCATATGTAATTGAAAGTTTTACCTTTCACATTATCATACTACTGCAAATGCAATAAAAATGTGCAAACTTTGTTGGTTTTATTTTTTCTTCTCTTTTGAAGTAACTTGCATCAGGTGCGCATATGTACACATTTTTTGCAGGAAAAATCAAGTCATTGTTCGACAAAAGAAGTGCAATACCGACAGCATAGTTTTTTTGCTAGTCTGCCAAAATAATTTTGTTTTTATAGCATATTTGGTTGACACAATTTCAAAAATAGTTTAAAATAGGGTGTTATAAAATTCATATTATAATTTGAGAGGTTACTATGACAAAATCGAAAGGCAAATTCAAAGGTCTTATTAAGGGCGTAGCGCTTGGTTTCGCTGTGGTTCTTTGCAGTGCGTTCTTCCCTGCAAACGCTGCTCGCGCGCTTGCTGAAACTTGGGATACAGGCAATACTGCGCTTGAAAATACACACAGAATTGAAGTTGACGGTATGGTGGCTGCAAACGACAATTCAGACACAGTCGTAAAAGGTGAAAACTACACAATCCCTGTGGGCGAGTACTATGCAGGACAAACTATGCACCAAATCGGCTCAACAACTCCATCTGGCACAATTTCATCATCAAAGGTTGAGGTCATCTACAAGGCGACCGGCGATGTTGTAAAAACCATAACAAATCAGGCAAGCGTAGAAGGGGTCACATTCGAAGCTACTCAGATTGGCACATACACAATCAGATATACAGTAATTGACAATGATACTGAGTACAGCTATGATTTTGATGTTGAGTGCGAAGCAAGCGATGCAACATTTGAATTCAAATCAAACGATTCAAGCATTCTGCCTTCTGTATATGACACAAAGCTTGCAGCAAAAGGTCAAGACGAATACAAAAACAAAGACATCGTTCTGCCTCTGCCAACAGTGAACGATGAAGATGGCGATGCAATTCTTACATCTGCCGACGCTGACAGATATGTGACAAGCCTTGAAGACGGCTCTGGTGTTCCAACAGATGGCAAGGGATTTGTTTACATCAGCCTGACCAAAGGCGTTGACAATGAAGAAATAAAAATTCTTGGCAGCAATGGACAATACTATATTGAAGGCGACACGCTGGTTGCAAACGCTGCCGCTCTTGACGGTACAGAGCTGAAAATCACATACACATACTATCAGACTCGCGCAAACGGCAACAAGACTTTCATTGCTTCTACAAGCCAGACAATTAAGGTAGAAGACGGATACTACTACAACACAAGCGAGGAAAACGAAGGTGATGAGGGATATGAGCTTGTTGCATCTTGGTCAACATCAAGACCAGACAGCGCAATCGTAGGTGTTGAAAAAGACTTGCCAACAATTACAGCAACTACAAAATCTACGAACTCGCCAGCAAGCGAATCAGTAAAGGTTTACTATGAGCTGCAAGTATTGAAAACAGATGACGGCAATAGAGATGTAACCGCTGATGTGATTACCGATGACTTCAAATTTAAGGCAAAAGAAGAGGGCTCATACAGATTCATCTATACTGTAAAAGACTTCTACGGCAATACAGTCAACACATCAAACACAACATTCACAATAAATAATGTTCAAGACACTCAGATGGCAAACGTATACATGTACGATGCAGGCGACTATACAGTTGACGAAGATGGTGCAT
>CAMLUY010000114.1 GCA_946487985.1 uncultured Clostridia bacterium | reverse complement strand
TACAATTTAAAAACAAAATAAAAAACAGCAATGAGTGAAAAAATTGTTATTTTTCATTAAATATAAAATTTAAAAATTTATATTTTCTTTTACAATTTCCTTTTAATTTATTGTTATTATTTTTCAATGACAAATATTATTGACAAACTCCGCATGATTTTGTATACTTAAAAATATTATTGCTGAGCACATGCACTCGCACTCGCACGCGGGTGAATTTTTATGGACGTGCTCATATTGAGAGGTGTAACATGATTCAGGTAAGCAATATTTCATTGGCTTTTGGCGGGCGCGTACTTTATCGCGATGTCAACCTTAAATTTACAAAAGGCAACTGCTATGGCATAATCGGGGCGAACGGTGCAGGAAAATCAACATTTTTGAAAATACTGACAGGCGAAATTGAACCAAACACCGGCGAAGTGTCAATCACGCCAGGCGAGCGTATGTCGGTTTTGGTACAAAATCAAAACGCATATGATGACAACACCGTGCTTGAAACAGTACTGCTTGGGCATAAACGATTGATGGATATCCAGAAAGAAAAAGACGCGCTGTATGCAAAAGCCGACTTCTCTGATGAAGACGGGCTGCGTGCTGGTGAGCTTGAAACAGAATTCGCCGAGCTTGGGGGCTGGGAGGCTGAAAGCGAAGCCAAAACGCTTTTGATGGGCATTGATGTTGGTGAAGAGATGTTCGACATGCAAATGAAAGATGTTGACCCAAAAGTGAAGGTAAAGATTCTGCTTGCTCAGGCGCTGTTTGGCAATCCTGACATCCTTGTGCTTGACGAGCCGACAAACAACCTTGACTTTAAAACTGTGCGATGGCTTGAAGAGTTTTTGCTGAACTTTGAAAATACCGTAATCATTGTATCGCACAACAGACACTTTTTAAACAAGGTCTGCACTCATATCTGTGATGTTGACTATGGCAAAATCAACATGTACATCGGAAACTATGACTTTTGGTATGAATCAAGTCAGTTGATACTTCGTCAGATGAAAGACCAAAACAAAAAGGCTGAACAGCGCGCGAAAGAATTGAAAGAGTTTATTGCCCGTTTCTCGGCAAACGCATCAAAGGCAAAACAGGCAACAAGCCGCAAGCGCGAACTGGAAAAGCTCACCCTTGAAGACATCAAGCCTTCTTCACGCAAATACCCATACATCAATTTTGAATACACGCAAGAAATTGGCAAAGAGGTATTGAAAGTTGAGGGACTGAGCAAAGCTGGAATGTTCAAAAAATTGAACTTTAACATTGAAAAAGGGCAAAAAGTAGCATTTTTTGCAAAAAATAGCCAAATTTTGACAACTTTGTTCAATATTTTCATGGGCAAGGAAAAACCTGATTGCGGGAATGTCTTTATTGGCAAGACCATAAAAATCACCAATCTGCCACAAAACAACGATGAATATTTTGAGGGAAACACAAGCAGCATTACCGACTGGCTGAGGCAATTTTCAAAAGACCAAAATGAAACATATGTGCGCTCATGGCTTGGCAGAATGCTTTTCACAGGCGAGGAAAACTTGAAGCCTGCGAATGTACTTTCTGGCGGCGAAAGAGTGCGATGCATGCTTGCAAAAATGATGCTTGAACAAGGCAACCTGCTTATTTTCGATGAGCCAACAAACCACCTTGACCTTGAAAGCATTACCGCTCTCAATAAAGGCATGCAGAATTTCAGAGGAAACATTTTGTTCTCAACACACGACCAAGAAATCATTGAAACGGTCGCAAACCGCATCATCGAAATCGTCGATGAAAATAAATATATTGACTTTACTGGAACATACGAAGAGTACATGGCCTATCGTGAAAAAAATGGCATAAAGGACTAAATTGTCATGCAAATGCTTGACAAATCCCCTGCCCTGGCATATAATATTGTCAGCGATGATGGAATTGGCAACTCCTGAGCAAGCGCTTGTCGGCGTAAAGACAATAAATGAGGTGCAGTTGCACGAATTAGGGTGGAACAGCGGTAAAAAATCGCCCCTATGTGAGTTTTTCGCATAGGGGTTTTTTAAAACATTTTTTTAAATTTGTTGTAAAAAGTATTGTTTATGCTGAAAAACCGTAAAAAAATAGATAAAAGAGGTAAAAAATGGCAGAAAAGAAAGTTACAATGGACAAAATAGTCAACTTGTGTAAAAGTCGAGGGATAATTTTCCCAGGAAGCGAAATCTATGGTGGGTTTGCAAACACTTGGGATTTTGGGCCTGTCGGCGTTGAGCTGAAAAACAACATTAAGCGTGCATGGTGGAAAAGGTTTGTGCAGGAAGACCCAAACACATACGGCGTAGACGCGGCAATCTTGATGAACCCTCGCGTATGGGAAGCAAGCGGACACGTGGCAAGCTTCGGCGACCCAAAAATGGACTGCAAAAAGTGCAAGCAGCGCTTCCGCGCGGACACACTGATTGAAAGCCACAGCAAGGGCGAAGTCAAAGCAGAGGCGATGAGCAACGAAGAGCTTGAAGCATATATTCAAGAGCATCACCTTTGCTGCCCGCATTGCGGAGGCTTTGACTGGACGAGTATCAGAAAATTCAATCCAATGTTCATCACCTCACGTGGCACGCTTGAAGCTGATGCCGATAAAGTTTACCTTCGACCTGAAACATGCCAAGGCGAGTATGTGAACTTCTTGAACGTTCAAAGAACAACTCGGGCAAAAGTCCCATTCGCAATAGCTCAGATTGGAAAGTCATTCAGAAATGAAATCACTCCTGGCAACTTCTTGTTCAGAACGATTGAATTTGAGCAGATGGAGCTGCAAATGTTTTGCAAGAGTGACGATTCGATGGATATTTACCAAAACTATAAAGCTCGCGCACTTGAATTTGTTGAGGATTTAGGGCTGAGCAAGGAAAACCTGCGTTTCCACGACCATGACAAGCTTGCACACTATGCGAAAGCGGCATGCGACATTCAATACAACTTCCCTATTGGCTGGCAGGAACTTAATGGCATTCACCATCGTGGTGACTGGGACCTTTCAAGGCATCAGGAGTATTCTGGAAAAAATCTCAGCTATGTTGACCCATTCACAGGCGAGAAATATCTGCCAAATGTGATTGAGTACTCAATCGGCGCTGACA
>CAMLUY010000113.1 GCA_946487985.1 uncultured Clostridia bacterium | reverse complement strand
ATCTTTAAGAAGCTGAACACAACTCAAGTTGTAACCGACTTGGATTTTGTAAAATATTGAAAAAATATTTTGATTTTTGTAAAAAAGTATGTATTTTGTTTTGAATATGAATTGTAATGTGATACAATATTGCCATCACAAAAATTGTGAGGAGCGGACAAGGGCGTTCGCAGGAGGGTGACATGGATAGTCTTGGGCAATATGATGAAAATGACAATATTCCAAACAGGGTGGTGAAATACTTGTTGATGGTAAAAATATCTCCAAGTTTGCGAGGCTTTGATTATTTGCAGACAGCGATTGAGCTGTGCTTAAAGGACGGGGCAATCATTAATCATGTTACGTCAGAACTTTATCCAGAAGTTGCAAAAGAATTTAATGTGACAGGCTCCATCGTCGAAAGGTGCATGCGCACGGCTATTGATAACGCGTATAAAAATGGCGGGCTGCTGGGTATCAACAATTTTTACAATAAGGTTGTGTATAAAAATGACTATAAGTTGACAAATGCAGAGCTGATAAGTCTGATTGTTGAAAATGTTCGGCTTGATGTATTGAAAGATAGAATCGAAAGAAGCAGAAAGGATTTTGATGATAAAGCAGAGTAATGCTTTATTTTTTTTCATTTCAGCTTTGTAATTTTTAAATATTTCTTGATAAAAAAAAACTAATATGATAAACTATCATAATAAAGAAAGGAGTAATTATGGCAAACGTTATTAGGAATATGAATTTTAAGCCTACTATTGAAAAAATTGATTACACAAGACTGGCTGAGCCTCAACCAAGTGCAACAATAAATATGCGGGTTTGGGATGAAATGAAGATTGAAAGGCTTCGCTCGGACGCCGTTAAAGTCTTTTTGACACGCTTTGTAAAACCAGAACCTGACTGCATTTTTGGAATTGAATTGACTATGAGTATTGAGGTTATCATCAATACCGCTGAATATGAAGATTTGGCTGATGATGTTGAATACTTCAAAAACAGCGCTGTTGCAAGAGTGCTTGCAAGCAACCTTTCAACTGTGATTTCGACATTGACAATTCACTCTCAAATTGGGCCAATGATTACAGCGCCTGTTGTGCAATTTCCACAATAGCCGCTCGGTCACCAAATTTATCTGCCGATAAATTTTGCACACAGGTGTGCTGCCGCTTGCTGCGGCTGTGACCTCGCATTCGCCGCGTCGGGGTTGCCGACAGATAAACTTTGTCTTGCGGCGAAATCAAACTATTTTACAGGAGAAAACATGATTATTGCTCTCATTGTCGTTTTGTCACTTTTTGTTGTCTTCATAACAGTATCATACTTCCTTTTGAGGAAAACTTTTTCGACCACAATCGATGGCGTCAATGTAACGATAAAAAATTCGGGCGGGTATTTGCGCGTATACGAAAACAAAAAGCTGGTCAATTCTTTCTATATGCCAGACCTTATTCATGGAACCGACTATCAAGTCAGCATAAATGGAAAACCATACAACCTGAAATGCAAAAGCAACACTTCGGGATTAAAAGTAAAGATGCAAATTTTTCAGGACGATAAAATTATTGCTGACAATGGTGTAAAATTATAGTTATTACTCAGTACGCTATCGAATTTTTGATGGTGCTAATCAATAGCTAGTACATGTACAGCGGGTAAATGATTGCAAACGGGCGCAAAGCTCAAAACTTTAATATTTATAACTTAGTTATATCAAACTATATACATATACTAAAAGGAGGGAGTATGACACTCAAATCAAAGCTTATTTCTTGCATTGCAATGGCCGTGCTTTTTGTGTGTATTATAATAGTCGGCGTTCTTGCGATTGACCAACAAACAATAAAAATGAAAGGTAGCGTTGTATTTGAAGTTGATGATCCAAGTTTGTATATTCGTGATGTGCGCATACAACAAAGCATGAGCGATACACCTACAACCGTTGAAGGATTCATGAAAGGTTTTATCAATGGTGAGTACAAGCTAGACATGTCAAATCAGACTATTGACGATAATGCTGTTGGCTCTTTTCTACTTTATTTTGATATCGTGAACCTGATAAATAACGGAACGACAACGCAGTACAAAGCCCAGTCATCATGGACAAACGGCGCAGTTTCGGGTATACGCTTTAAGATTCGTGAAGAAAGCCAAATTATTGAGGCAGGAACAGTTACAGCTGAAAATATGACTGACAGCACACCGCTCAGTGGCACGCTTGTTTTGGAAGTGAATACAAACAATACAAATTCGTTTGATCTATCAAACATTACAATAACACTAGATGAATATTTTGTGCCGATAGATACAGGACTATCATTTTCTTTGAACGATAGCAATAAAACTGCTACGGTGACGGGCTATACAGGTGCAGCGACTGAGCTTGTGATTCCTTCATCAATATCCACACAAACAGTGGACGGCAATACAATTTATGTAGAGGGCAGCAGATATACCGTGACAGCTATTGGAAATGGCAGCTATGGGAACAGCCTGTTTGGGGCGGCAACCAATTTGCAACACATTACACTGCCAAGCACGTTGACTTCAATCGGCAGCTTCGCTTTTCAAAATTGCACAGGTTTGACAGGCGAGCTTGTCATTCCGTCAAATGTTACTTCGATTGGTGCATCCGCCTTCAATGGCTGTACTGGCTTCACTTCGCTTAGCTTGCCGTCTGGATTGACCACTTTGTCCGATGCGGCGTTTAATGGTTGCAGCGGGCTGACTGGAACTTTAACTTTGCCAGCATCGTTGACAAACTTTGGTGCAAATGTATTCCTCAACTGCTCTGGATTCAGTAAGCTTAAATTTGAAGAAGGTTTCAGCTGCAACAATATTGGCTATGCGGCGTTTAATGGTTGCAGCGGGCTGACTGGCAGCTTGTCAATTCCTGCGTCTGTAAAGACAATCAACGGCTATGCATTCTACAACTGCACAGGAATGACTGGTACATTGACCATACCATCTTCGGTAACAACAATAAATCAGTCTGCATTCCAAAACACAAGGTTTACTGGCACATTGACCATACCATCTTCGGTGACAACAATGGGTACATCGGTTTTCAGGGATAGCACAGGCTTTACAAAAGTAGTCTTTGAAGAAGGCTTGACTGAAATAGCTGAATCAGTTTTGTTTAATTGCACTGGAATTATTGAAGTCAGAATACCGTCTACAATTGCAAGTATAGGCGGTTCTGCATTTTACAACTGCACTCATTTGGCCACTGTTTACGTAGCCAGCCCGACTATTGCTGGACTTTTGACAGCCAGAAATGCTTGTGGCAACTTGCTTTACAATGCGCAGACTGTATATGTAAGCACAGCAGCATCGACGTCGT
>CAMLUY010000112.1 GCA_946487985.1 uncultured Clostridia bacterium | reverse complement strand
AGGCAACTAAACTCCTGCTTTTGTGCATTTTGCGAGCCTCGCCTCACTTGTTTTTCGGCAGCATGCTTAATTTGTCTACTATCTGCGCTTTCTGAAAAGAAAGCTTTTTTAGTTCAAATTATGTTTATCCATCACACAAACGGTCAATAATTTCTCAAAGAGAGGTTGTTATGACAAGAAAAAATGTTTATTATTTTGTTATTGTGCTGATGGTTGCCTTGCTTGGCTGGGCATTGTACGCTTGTGAAAGCTCGACCCGGCTTCGCACTGTATATATTTCTGAAATCACAGCAGCGGGCAGTGAAAACTATGGGGTAAAAATTACTTTTGCCAAAGACAGCCGAGTTGACGAGAAATACGTCGACATTCAAATCAAGCTTGACAAGGCCGCCGAGCTTACATTCTGGCAAGAAAATGATGAAAAACTTACACTTCAAATTGAAGACTTTGATGAGTGGTATTCGCTTACCAGCCTGATTGCCACCGCACAGGACAAAGCGGGCACAGAGCAGTTTGAAAAATACAGCGAAGCGGCAGGCAAGACTTACATGTTCGCACATGATGGCGCGCTTGAAATTACATTGCGTGCTGTGGTAGGCGAAGTTGAAGAAAACTCTGATGGCACAGGACAAATTCTTGTTGGCAGTGAGCCTGTATCCAAACAATTCACCCTAAAAATCAAATAAAAGCACAATTTGCTTTTATTTTTTTTTATTTTATAGTAATATATTATTGTAAAAATAAAATCAAGTTGTTTTATTGACTTTTTAAGGGGTGAGCCATGATCAGAATAAAAAATCTGTTTTTGAGATATACGCGTGAATTTTATGCTCTTTATGACATCAACATCGACATTGCGGCAGGCGAAAGTGTAGCCTTTGTGGGAGAAGATGAAAGCGGCAAAACAAGCCTTCTTCGCATTCTTGCCAAGCTTGAAAAAATTACCAAGGGCGAAGTGTACATCAAAGACATTCCTATTGAAAAGCTGAATTTCAAGACCGATATCAATGCTGGATATGTGCCAGCGACGCCTGTTTTCCTTGAAAAGAAATCTGTCTATGAAAATTTTAGGTATATCTTGAAAAACTGGGGTTTCAGTGAAAAGGAAATCGAAAGCAAAATCAACAAGGTCATTATTGAATATTCGCTTGAAAAAATAAAAGACACCAAGGTGAAAGACCTCACGCTTGAAGAAAAATACATCTTGTCGCTCATTCGCCTGACTTTCCGCGAGCTCGACCTTTTAATGGTTGACAATATCTTTGACCATTTGAGTGCTGCAACATTTGAAGTCGCCACAAACCTTATCAAAACTTTGCAGAAAAAGACAACTCTTATTGTAGCAACTACCAAAGATGAGATTGCAGATATGCTTTGCAAACGCAAGATATATTTCAGGCATGGCTCAATCGTCGATAAACTTGAAAATGATGAAAAATAGTTTTTGATTTTTGCTGCAAAACTGTTTCTTTTCAAATGCTTACTTTACGCTTGCCTTCGGGTTGTCGCCAGAAAGTGTAACCGCGCAAATGCGATACAATAAAAAAGAGATGCGCTTTTCTTGCACCCCTTTTTTTAAAGCAATATTTCATCATTTGGCGGCGAAGTTTGGCTTTCGCTCTTTTGACCGTCACTGCTTTGCGTCTGGCTGCTTTGTTGGGTTTTGGTGGCATTCGCCAAAAGCTCGGCAAGATTGTTGCCCTTACCACCGCTCAGCATTGACAACAACATAGGTAAAACAGATCCCATTCCATTTTGATAGCCCTCTGCCTGACCCGCTCCGCTTTGATAGCTTTGTGCCTGACCAGCTCCGCTTGCGGCATAATTCATACCCGAGCTTTGCTGTGTGAAGCCTTGCGCTTGCATCTGCTGGCTGCTTTGAGTATGCAGCTCGGCAGGGTAGTATCCTGCTCCTGTATTCTGCCCGGATGTAGGGGGAACATTTTGCTGACCCTGATTGCCAGCAAACATATTGTTGCCCATCATGTTTGCAAAAAGATTTAAGATGTTGTTGTCCATACATTTATATATGCAAATTGTCCTCAAAAGTGAACGAAATCTTGTGAAGCTCACACATGCAAAATGTGAAACATTGCTGCCGACCTGCATATATTGAAATAGGAGAGTACAATGGGCAAATTATCAGATTTCAATCAGGGGCAAACCGAAAATCGAGAGCATAAAACTTCACCCACAGAAGAAGATATCATGGCAAAATACAATCAATATAAAGACCTTTCGTCTGACCAGCTGAGCCAAGAACTTTTCCGCGAAGCCAGCAGGCAAAAGCAGAACGGCACTTTCAATTTCTCGCAGCTTTCAAGCATGGTTGACTCGCTGAAAGGCTCGCTGCCAGACGAACAATATCAAAATATGAAAAGGCTGCTTGACAGTTTGAAATGAACACGAATAAAATCGACAAAGCGCTTCAACGCCTCGTTCAAATGCTTGGCGATCAAACGCGCTCAGAATGTATTGTAAAAGCCAATGACTTTGCTCGCCTCAGGAGCATTCTTCTACATAAGAAAATACCAATTCTCAATGAATATTTATTCATAAATTCTTTTCGTGTGCTCTTAAACCGAAAAGAGCTTTCCCAGCTTTCCAACATGACGCAGGTAAGGTTTTTGTCATCGGTCAGCATGGCCTCGACGCAGATGCACATTGCAAAACAAATACTTGGCGTAGACAAAACCAAAAACACAGGCAGGGGCGTTTGCATTGCCTTTATTGATACCGGCATTGTCGAGCATGGCGATTTCTGCATCGGTGAAAAGCGACTGCTGAAATTTAAAGACTTTGTGGGTGAAAGAGAATCGCCCTATGACGACAACGGGCATGGTACTTTTGTTGCAGGGGTGTGCAGTGGCAACGGCGCGCTGTCCTGTGGTCAGTATTGCGGGATAGCTCCTCAGTCAAATATCATCGCGCTTAAAGCGCTCAATGCCAGCGGTGAGGCGTCGGCAGATAAAATTCTGAACGCTATGGAATGGGTGTACGATAATCATAGCGAGTATAATATCAAAATAGTGTGCATGAGCTTTGGCAGCGACCCGCTTGGCTTTAATGACCCTATCATGGCAGGCGCAGAGGCGCTCTGGCGTGCGGGGATTGTGGTTGTCGCGGCAGCTGGCAACAGTGGCCCTGAATATCAGACAATAAAAAGTCCAGGCGTATCAAGCCAAATCATTACGGTGGGCGGTCTGAATGACAACCGCATCGACCCAGAAAATTTCGATGCCAGCTTTTTTGAAGTGGCAGAATTTTCATCGCGCGGCCCAGCATTTTCGCGCTTTAAGCCTGACCTTCTTGCCCCCTCTGTTGACATTGTGTCATGTGGCAACAACAAGC
>CAMLUY010000111.1 GCA_946487985.1 uncultured Clostridia bacterium | reverse complement strand
CCTAGGCAGAAGCGCAGTTTTTTCTCTGGTGCTGGTGGTGGGAGTCGAACCCACATGAAGTTGCCTTCGAGGGATTTTGAGTCCCTTGCGTCTGCCATTCCGCCACACCAGCATGCTTTATGTTGACTTTCTTATTCTATCATAAATCACAGAAATTTTCAACTACTTTTGCAACTTTTTTCAATTTCTGGCTTTTAATTTGATTTTTTTGCACTATTTTCCGTCACTTGGCTTTAAAAAACAACAACTTTCATACCATTACTTCATTGCAATAATTATGTTCAATTTTGTAAAAACATGTCATTTAATGCACAATATCATCGAAAGATTTTTATTTTTCGACATAATTCTGCCAGCTTTCGACTGTATTTTGTAAAATTTTTTACAATTTTGTAAAAAATATGGCAGTAAAGATTGACTGCCAGCACAAAACAAATTTATAATGCGATTATGCAGTAACGATAAAACAAAAAAAGGAGAGGTGAATGAAAAAGAATTTGTGGGCAAAAACCATATTGTACGTATACAAATATCTTGAAAATATCGCTGACGCTATCGACAGAATGATTGACAGACAGGCACTGAACTCTTTTTACTACTCTAGCAGCAACCAGACAGACAACGGCGTACTTGCGGTATCTGAAAGGATAATCGAACTTGGTGAGCGAAAGAAAAAGCTTATCAACATCAAAGTGCTTGCTGACAGAGCGCTTGAAACTTGCGAAATTGAAAATGCGCAAATATTGATAGAAAAATATATTGACGGCGGCAAAAGTGACGAAATTGCATTGCGACACGAAATGCCGGTGCGTACATATTTCAGACGTCTTGTGCAGGCGGAAGAGGAGTTTCTTTTTCAGCTTGCGACTTATGGCTATACTGAAAACAAAATCACCGAATATTTGAAAGGTGAAAAATGGATCAATGAGGTTTACAACAGATTTTTGTGTAAATCTGCGGTCGAAAATGATGAAATAAGTGAATACCAACTCTTGCGAGCAATTTGATTTTGCTGGGCGCTAGTTCAAATCGCTTTCATCAAACTCGTAGTAGTCGCTTCGTTTGCCAGATTTTTGTTTTTTCCCGCTGGACAGGCTGGGTTGCTTTTGGAGCGACGGCTTTAAAAGAAGAAATATTACAATCAGACATGGCAGACTGACGCCGATTACAATAAAGGCCATGGCAACAGGTGACAAGCTGTGAACAGGCGTTGCAGAGCCGAAATTTGGTTCACTAATGATGGCAAAACTTTGAGTGTTTTCAGGTATTTCGGTCAGCTTGTCACAGAAAACCGAATATACATAGCCGCGCTGCGACGTATCTGTCACTCGACAGTAGTACCAAACATTGGTCTTGTCGGGAATGGTCTGCTCACCTGAAATTGGGCCATAATAGACAATATTTTCTGTCAAATATGGTATTTGGGCGCGCAGATTGCCCTCAATAAATTGAGGTGACGAATACAGCCCCAGCCCATTCAATGAAAACACTCGAAATCTTGCGCTGGCGTATGGCGTGGTGGGCGTGCCGTCCATGACTACAACATCGCTTTTTCTGACATACCCGTAAACATCGTCGTACTGAGCGCGGTAAAAAGTTTCATTTTCTTCACTGAGTATTTTTACAAAATAGCTGCGCGGCAGGCAGAAAAGCCGTTGAGCGTCTTCATCAAAAGGCTGCTGAAAAAAGTACACGCCCTCTGCCTGAATTTTTGCAAAATAGCTGACAGATTGCTCGGCAAAAGCTTTGTTTTTTGAAAATGTAGCGAAAAAAGAAAATGCAAACAAACAAGGCAACAAAAATATTGCAAAAATGCAGGCAAAAAATGGACGCAAATTTAAAATAATTTTTTGAGTTTTTTTGATTGACATGGCTTTATTTTATCTTGTTGCTTTTTCAGCAGCAATCAAATATTTGTCAGAAAAAAAATAATTTTACATTTTTTTATCACATGCATTTTTTTGCATAAATCTTTAAAAACAATTTGGAGGGGATAGTGGAGGAGGTTTTCTTCAAACTCAAACTTGTCACTGATGAGCGCAAGCGCAGGCAAGCTGATGACCACCTTGCAAGGTATAACAGCGGTGAAATCGTGCATAAAAAACAAATGGCTTTTCATCAGTGCGACAAAAAGAATCGCTGGGTCTTCGGCGGCAACCGCTCGGGCAAAACGGAGTGCGGAGCGGTCGAAACAGTGTGGCTTGCTCGCGGCATACACCCATTCAAAGCAAACAAGCCAATTTCATGCTGGGTTGTGTCGCTTTCAAAGCAGGTGCAGCGTGACGTTGCACAAGCGAAAGTGCTGCACTATTTGCGGCCTGACTGGATAGAAGAAATTGTGATGTCAAGCGGGCGACAAGGCAGCGCCGACAATGGCATTATTGATTTTATTGTGGTAAAAAATGTCTTTGGCAGTTACAGCCGAATCGGCTTTAAAAGCTGTGACCAGGGCAGGGAAAAGTTTCAAGGCTCATCGCTTGATTTCGTCTGGTTTGACGAAGAGCCGCCTTTTGACATTTATCAAGAGTGCCGCATGCGCGTTCTTGACCGAAAAGGCATGATTTTCGGCACTATGACACCACTGAAAGGCCTGACCTGGGTGTACAATGAAATTTATCTGAATGAAAACAATGACAAAAATGTATGGCATATCACTATGGAGTGGGCGGACAATCCCTTTCTTGATCAAAATGAAGTTGCAGAAATGACGGCGTCGCTGTCAGCCGACGAACTTGAAAGCCGCAGATATGGCAAGTTTGTACAAAGCGGGGGTATGGTGTACAATGAATTTGATGAAAACTTGCATGTAATTGACCCTTTTGATGTTCCACAAGAGTGGTATGACAACATTTCAATCGACCCGGGCTTGAATAATCCACTTTCGGCGCACTGGTACGCCGAGGACTTCGACGGCAATGTATATGTGATTGCCGAGCACTTTGAACAGGGCAAAGATGTGGCATATCACGCCCAGCGCATGAAAGCAATCAGTGACAGATTGCACTGGCCGCGCGACAGGCAGGGGCGTTTGAGCGCGCTTATTGATAGCGCGGCCGGACAGAGAACTCTCTCAAGCAACAAAAATGTGGTTGAGCTGTTTGCAGAAAATGGCATACTGGTCAACCCGCGAGTAAATAAAGACATGTTCAGCGGCATCAATACAGTCAAGCGCTACTTCCGCGACGGCATGGGTAAGCCGCACCTGTTTATTTTCAGAAACTGCACAAACCTGATTCGTGAAATAAAGTCATACTGGTGGGGTAAAAATGACCTGCCAGTGAAGGACGATGACCACAGCTTGGACGAACTTCGCTACTACCTTATGGACAAACAGCTGAAAAAAACAGTTAAGAAAATAAAAAACGA
>CAMLUY010000110.1 GCA_946487985.1 uncultured Clostridia bacterium | reverse complement strand
GGGAAAGAAAAGTTTAAGATCATGATGGCAGACACGCAGGCGCTCACAGATAATGCCGACCGCGTTGACAAGGTCAAAAATTCCATCATTCAGCTTGCTATCGACTATCTTTCAGCAGGCATTGACCCAAACAAGGTGTCAATATTCATTCAGTCGCAAGTGCCAGAGCTCTTTGAAATGACTTCATATTTTATGAACCTGGTCACTCTTTCAAGGCTGCAACGCAACCCAACCATCAAGGACGAAATCAAACAGCGCGGTTTTGAAAAATCCCTGCCGATCGGGTTTATCAACTATCCCGTTTCTCAGGCCGCTGACATACTTGCCTTCGGCACTACTATCGTCCCTGTCGGCGAAGATCAGCTGCCAATGATTGAGCAAACTCGCGAAATTGTCAACTCCTTCAATAACACCTACAATCCAAAAACCGAGGTCTTCCGTATGCCAAAAGCAGTCATTCCTGAAAACGCTATTTGCAGACGCCTGCCAGGCCTTGACGGCAAGGTCAAAATGTCAAAATCGGCTGGCAACGCCATCTATCTGTGCGATGACGAGGCGACCATCAAACAAAAAATCATGTCGGCATACACCGACCCTGACCATATCAGAGTGACCGACCCTGGCAAGATTGAGGGCAACATTGTCTTTTCATATCTTGACGCCTTCTGCACCGATGAGCACTTTGCAAAGTTCTTGCCAGAGTACCAAAACCTTGACCAGCTGAAAGCCCACTATCAGCGGGGCGGTCTTGGCGACGTCAAGGTCAAACTCTTTTTGAACAACATCATTCAGGAACTGCTTGCTCCAATCCGCGAAAAACGAGCAGAGCTTGAAAAGCACATCGACGACATCTATGAAATGCTGTTTGAAAACAGCCGCTCGGCTTCTGCCGCAGCTCGCGATGTCCTTGAACATATGAAAGAGGAGATGGGACTCAACTACCATAAGCTTTTGTCGCGATAAGCAAACTGTATTTTTGATAATAAAAGCTTTTGTAAAAAGGATGGGATTTTGGCTTTACAAAATCAAACACAGCCTGACAGAGCAAGCCAACCGAGCGTTTAACCAACACCTGAAAACAACGAGCCTGCACCGCTTGCTGCTCTGTCTTCACTAGAGCAAGATAAATTGACAAACAACATTGAAAAACATTTTAATTTTGCAACACTCTTTACCTTTTAATTTCTTTTTATTGATTACAATTTTTTATTTACAATAACACACAAAGACACATAGTCAAAAAAAAATCTTCTACTTTTTCAAGTAGAAGGTTTTTTCATATTTAGCCCAACAAGCACTGAGGATTATGCAGCAATCGCACTAATCTTGTCAGCATATGATGACCAACCGCTTGCCGCCTTGTATGCATCAACACTTTCAGCTGGCACTAATATTTGTTTCGCAGAAATCGCGCTATTCCCAAGTGTTGGCGGTGTAGTTGCATTGACCGTGATTGTCAACCGGGTGGTGTTGCACATCGAGAATGCGCTATCACCAATACTAGTTATCCCACTACCGATGGTAACAGAATTCAAATAGTAACAAGAAAAGAATGCATAGTTGCCCATACTAATTACGCTATCAGGGATCGTAATTGAAGTCAACCCATTAATATCATAAAACGCACTATCGCCAATACTAATCACGCTGCCATCATCAGGAATAATTGTGGTCTGGCAACCCTGAACCAAAGTTTTGGTCGCTGTCTCTATAATAGCATTACCTGCACTGTGATATATTGTATTACCTGCACTTACAGTGATTGACGCCAACTTGTGACATCCATTGAATGCGCTTTTGTCAATACTGGTCACATTGTCTGGTATTGTAATAGCTGTCAAACTTTCACAGCCACAAAAAGCATTTTTTCCTATAGTCTGCAACCGACTTCCATCTTCATATATTACTTTTTCAAGTTTTCTGCAATACATGAACGCTTCTTTAGGAATAAGAGTTAGCTTCTTTGGAATTGTTATTTCTTTCAAGCTGTAACAAAGAGTAAACGCTCCTGTACTTATCTCTTCTAAACCTGACGGCAAAACAATTTCAGTCAAGTTGATGCAGTTGTAAAAACATTGCAATGGAATACTTTTTATTTGACTATCTTCTTGAAAAATAACTTTTTTAAGAGATTTGCAGCCAGAAAAAGCAGTTACACCTATGGAAGTCACTTTATTTGATATTATCAACACAGAAAACGCGTTTTCGCACCTGAAAAAAGCATCGTACATTATACCTGTTAAGCTTTGAGGCAGTATTACGTTTGTCAAATTGGTACAGTAGCTAAAAACCTCTCTGTTGATTATTGTCAGGCCTTCTGGCAGATTGATGGTTGTGAGATTTGAACAGCCCTTAAACGCTCGCTGGCCAATATCTGTAATCGTATCTGGAAGTATCATTGATTGTAATTCTGTACTGTTTTGAAATGCATTTTCTCCCACCGCGGTCACTGGGTGAACCACCCCGTCAATTGTGTACGACTCTGGTATCGCAAGATTTGTGCAAGTGCCAGTGTAGCCATTGATAGTTATGCTGCCGTCATCATTTATTACATAGATTACTTCGTCAAGATTTGCCGTCTGATTGAAAGATATGGTTATGTTTGAAAGGTCAAAGCTTATTGCATTGTTTACAAAAATTTCAAGCGCTACACTGCCGCTGATTGGTGTTGAGTCTGTCAGATTTTCAGGGGGTATTGTTCCCTCTTCAATCTTTTCGCTGCCTGCGTCGATGGAGTACGACACTCCACTGACTGTTGTGTCAGTCCAAAATGCCGAAGCGACATATTCATGTGTTGTACCATCTACAACAAAGTTGATGATGTCAAAGTAAAGCACAAATGTGCCTGTTGTATTGTCGCCAAAATCAACATTGGACATATTGAGGTCAAAGCCGCCATTGATAAAGCCTTGTCTGAATCCTGGAACATTTTGAGGAGCATTCATACCATGTTGGTAACGTACATCACGAACATAAAGCGTATTATCGGCAATAACAAAATTTACATTACCTTGCATGAATATATCCTGTGATGTTACAGCCATAACGCCCACAACCAGCATACCGATTGCGACAAGCATCCCAACAATACATGAAACCAACTTGACCTTTACGCTCACATTTCCCTCCTTTAAACTTTATTATTTTTTTGTTTTACATAATTATACAAATTACGACATTTTCCTGTCACAAGAGTGAGTCATTTTTACAATCAAAATAAAAATATTTCTAAATTTCTTTTTTCAATAAAAGATAAAAAATATCTGAAAAAAAAGCATAATATATGTAAAAATATTTTTGCTTACCCTATTCTATCCCCCCCCCGCAATTTTGTCAAGTAATTTGACGTAAATTTGAAATTCCTTTCAAA
>CAMLUY010000109.1 GCA_946487985.1 uncultured Clostridia bacterium | reverse complement strand
AAAAAAAATTGATTTTTTGTTTTATTATCAATTTATTTTGTATTTTTTTGTGATATTTCTTATTTAAAAATTTAATCCAATTTTTTATTTTCCAAGGCAGAATTTTGAAAAGATAAGGTCGATAATCTGCTCGTTTTCACATTCGCCTGTGATTTTGCCAAGCTCATTCCAAAGGCGTTTGATTTGCATTGCGATTACGTCCATGCCCTCGTCACGGCTTTGATAAATTTGATTGATAATTTCCTGGCAGTTTTTCAGCGTTTCAATTTGGCGCTCGTTTGTCAGAAGCGCGCGGCTGTAATCTATTTCTTCGCTGATAACCTTTTGAAAGATTGCCTCCTTGACGGCGTCAAGGTTTTGATTTTGAAGAGCTGACACGCAAATGCCGCTATCAGTATCAGGCTGGTTTTTGCCTGCAATATCAGATTTGTTTTTGACCAAAATTACATTATCTCGCCCGCTCAGCAGCTTTTGTAGGTCGCGGTCATATTCATTCATCTCGCGGCTGCTGTCGATGACCCAAAGCACAACGTCTGCTCCTTCAAGCATGACCTTTGACTTCTCGATGCCAAGCTGCTCCACCTTGTCCGCGCTGTCGCGTATGCCTGCCGTGTCGATGAAGTTGAGCTTCACTCCGCGATAGGTCAGGCTTTCGTTCAGCACATCTCGCGTTGTGCCCGCAATGTCGGTGACAATGGCGCGGTCAGCACCGACAAGCCCGTTCAGCAGGCTGGACTTGCCCACGTTCGGACTGCCAACTATTGCCACATTGATGCCGTTTTTAATATAGCCAGCATTTTTCGCATCTGACAAAAACTTGCCAACCTTTTCGTTGCAGGCGTCAATCTGGCGGAAAAGGTCGTCCTTTGCAGACCCCTCAATGTCTTCCTCGGGATAATCAAGGGCGGCCTCAATTTGGGCAAGGCAGTCTGTAAGCCCGCTTTGCAGTGCGACGACCTCGTTTTTTAGGCGACCGTCAGCCAGGCAGAGGGATGCGCGCAGCTCACTTTCGCTGTCAGCGTTGATTTCATCGATGATTGACTCGGCTTCGTCAAGGCTGATTTTCCCGTTTTCAAAAGCGCGGCGTGAAAACTCACCATTTTCGGCAAGTCGAGCGCCGTTTTCAATAAGCAGGCGCAGCACCTTTTGTGTAAGCAGGCTCCCGCCATGAACTTGAAATTCAATCATGTCTTCGCCGGTAAAGGATTGCGGACCTTTGAAGTACACCATAAAGCATTTTTCTGTTACGCCTTTTTCAATTTGAAGACCGCCCAAATACAAATATCTTGGTTGCAGGTTTTCAAAATTGAGATTTTTTGCGCTGAAAAACCTTGCTGCAAGCTCTTTGCAGCCCTGGCCACTCATGCGCACTATGGATATTGCCCCCTTGCCAAGCGGGGTAGATATTGCGGCAATGATATCATTCATGCAAGCATTATAGCATGTTTTTGCAGGTTTTATCAATGTTTTGCCAATTTTTTGTTGTAAATTTAGTAAAATGGAAATATGTTAGCTGCTTGCCTGAGAAGTTTACCTGCAAACTCAAAATATTTTTGCTTTTTCTGCCATAAAATGTTTGTACAAAAATGCGAAAAGTGATACACTATTTTGGCAGGAAAGCAAATTGCAAATTTAAATAAAGAAGGGTGAAAGATTATGGCAAAACCAAAAACAAAAGAAATTTATGTGAAAGATGTTCAAAGCTATCAAAGCCGCTTCAAGGGGAAAAAGTGGCGTGAGAGCATTGACGTGTCTGACTTTATTGACAACAACTATCGCGAGTACAAAGGCGACGATAGCTTTTTGGCTGGCAAGAGCAAAAAGACAGCAAAGGTATGGGCTGTGTGTGAAAAGCTTCTTGCAAAAGAGCGAAAGGTTCATCTGCTTGATGTCGATTTGAAGCATATCTCTGGCATCAACAATTTTCCAGCAGGATATATTGACCGCAAGAATGAGGTCATCTTTGGTCTGCAATCTGACAAGCCGTTAAAGCGTATTGTCAATCCGTTTGGCGGATACCGCATGGTGAAGAACGCGCTTGGCGCATACGGCAAAAAGGCTGATGCTGAGGTTGAAAAAATCTTTGGCGGAATGATCAGAAAGACTCACAACGACGGCGTTTTTGATGCGTATACCCCAGATATTCGCAAGGCGCGCAGCGCGGGCTTGATTACCGGCCTGCCTGATGCGTACGGCAGAGGCCGCATAATTGGCGACTATCGCCGCGTTGCCCTGTACGGCATTGACAGGCTGATTGAAGAAAAGAAAAAGGATCTCTTGACCGATGACCTTCTGACCATTGACAGCGAGGAGAAGATTCGCCTGCGTGAAGAGGTGAACGAGCAGATTCGCGCGCTTGAAAAGATTAAAGACATGGCAGCAAGCTATGGCTTTGACATCAGCCTGCCAGCGACCAATGCACGCGAGGCCTTTCAGTGGACATATTTTGCCTATCTGGCATCGGTAAAGGAAAACAATGGCGCGGCAATGAGCCTTGGCCGCGTGTCAACTTTCCTTGACATATTCGTTGAGCGCGACCTTGCTGACGGCGTGCTGACCGAAGATGGAGCGCAAGAGCTGGTTGACCAGTTCACCATCAAGCTTCGCCTTGTAAGGCACTTGCGTACACCTGATTATGACGAAATCTTTGGTGGCGACCCAACTTGGGTGACCGAAAGCATAGGCGGAATGCTTGACGAAAAGCGCAGTCTGGTTACAAAAAATTCATTCAGGTTCTTGCACAGCCTGATTAACCTTGACCCAAGCCCAGAACCAAACCTGACAGTGCTGTGGTCGACACGTCTGCCAGCAAACTTCAAAAAATACTGCGCAAAGATTTCAATTTTGACAGACTCAATCCAATATGAAAGCGATGACGTGATGAGCCCAATCTATGGACATGATTACGCCATTGCCTGCTGCGTGTCTGCAATGAAAGTGGGCAAGCAGATGCAATACTTTGGCGCGCGCTGCAACCTTGCAAAAAGCCTGCTTTACTCTATCAATGAGGGTAAGGACGAAAAAAGCGGCAAGCTTGTTGTAAATGGCATTGCAAAAATGGACGATGAAATCCTTGACTACAACAAGGTCAAGGCGGCATATTTCGACACTTTGGACAAGGTGGCGAAAACCTATGTTGACGCGCTCAACATTATTCACTTCATGCATGACAAATACGCCTACGAAGCCGGCCAGATGGCACTTCACGACACTCATGTGCAAAGGCTGATGGCTTTTGGCGTAGCCGGCCTTTCGGTGGCAACAGACTCGCTCTCTGCAATCAAATACGCAAAGGTTAAGCCAATCCGAAATGAGGAGGGCATTGCTGTCGACTTTGAAATTGATGGCGACTTCCCTAAATACGGCAACGACGATGAC
>CAMLUY010000108.1 GCA_946487985.1 uncultured Clostridia bacterium | reverse complement strand
TATTTATTTTAAATAATAAGATAAATTTTATCAATAGTATTTTAATTTTTTTAAACATATGTTATATTTAAAACAAGGAGTATATTATGAAATTTTCAAGTTGTAGAGGAATAATTATAAAAGATAACAAACTCGTTGTTATGCAACGCGAAAAAAAAGGTAGAAGGTACTGTACATTTCCCGGAGGTCATGTTGAAGGAAATGAGACAAATGAAGAATGTGTTGTCCGCGAACTTATGGAAGAGTTTGGAATTGTGGTCAAGCCAAGAAGGTTAATATATGGTTTTGAAAGCAATGGTGCCATGCAAGGCTTTTTTGTTCTGGATTGGATTTCTGGTGATATTCATAAGACTGATGGTGAAGAATACCAAGAAAACCGGAAAAACGGATTTTATAATCCAACTATGATTGATTTAAGTAAACTTGTTGAAAAAAATTTAGTTCCAGAAGAAATAAGAGATTTACTATTAAATGATTTAAAAACTTATGGTAAAGAATTGAATAGAGAATATATAGTTATAAAAAAACAATGCAAATGTAGATGTTAAACTTGAATTTATTATTTACACAAATTCCACTTCACATTCAAGAGATACATTAAATTTTTCCATTACAGCATTTTTTGCAAGCTTTATCAACTCTTCGATGTCGCTTGCATCGGCGTTGTTTTCATTTATGATAAAATTGGCGTGCTTTTCTGAAATTTTTGCTCCGCCTATGTTTGTACCTTTCAAACCGCAGATGTCAATAAGCTGCCCAGCAGAAAAGCCAGGCGGATTTTTAAATATGCTGCCTGAGCTGCGACCTTTTGGCTGCAACTGGCTTCGCCGTGCAACGCAATCAAGAAAGTCCCTGTGGATTTGGCACTTGTCTTTTTTTTGTAAACTAAACTTAGCCGACAATATCAAACCGTCAATACTTGATTTGCGATATGAAAAATCGATATTCTGTTTTTTTATTGTTTGGATTTTACCACCTTTCAATATACGTACACTTTCAAGCCAGTCTGAGATGCAATCGCCAAAGGCTGAGGCGTTCATCATGATTGCTCCGCCGATTGTGCCAGGCACGCCCGCCAACCTTTCAAAGCCAGACAGCGAACGCTCCTGACAAAATTTATATGCAGCAGCAACAGTCATTGATGCTGGCAGGGTGACAGTGTTGCCAGAACAGCGCGCCGATTTTTTTACTTTTTTTGTGCACAGAAAAACTTTATTGCTTTTTGTAAGAATAATGTTGCTGCCATTGCCAATCACTTTGAAATCAATATCGTTCACCGAAAAGAAATCGAAGCAAAATACAAGTTGCTTTTCGTTTTCAGGCAAAAAGATAATTTTGCAGCGCCCAGTCCCGCCCATCGTTGTAATGTCCTCTGCTGGCACATTGGTCAGGCAGGGCACGTCTAATATATTCAAATTCTCACTCATGTAAATATCTATGTATTTGCAAGCAGTAAGTTGAAAATTAATAAAAAATCATTTAAATTTTGATTTTTTTGCGCAAAAAGCATGAAAATTTCATATATACAGTCATGTCAACAAAATTCAAAAGTATTTACATAATTGGTGTTGGCGGAATCAGCATGTCTGCCATAGCCAGAATTTTACACGCGCGAGGCATCAAAGTCTATGGCTCGGACATCGAAAAAAACAGTGTGGTAGACGCTCTGATATCTGACAAAATCATCACCTTTTGCCTTGGCGACGCACCGCAGTTTGCATGCGAGTGCGACGCTGTCACATTTTCGGCTGCCATATCGCCTGACAACACAGACCTCATGCGTGCAAGGTCAAACGGCGTGCCCATTTTTACACGCGCGCAGATTTTGGGCATGATAGCTTCGGGCAAACGCACAATTTCGATTGCGGGCACTCATGGAAAATCAACCACAACGGGCATGATCAGCTCAATCTTACTTGCAGCAGGCCTTGACCCAACAATACATATTGGCGGCATATTGAAAAACATTGACTCAAATGTCAGGATTGGCAAAGGTGAGCATTTCATCACAGAAGCATGCGAGTACAAAGACAGCTTCCTTTCTATCAAAAGTGATATTGCCATCATACTCAACGTTGCACCTGAGCACCTTGACTATTTTGTCGATTTTGAAAACGAGCTGGCTTCTTTTGAAGAGTTTGCGTCAAACACGGACGAAAAGGGCTGCGTGATTGTATGCGCCGATGATGATGGTTGCCGAAAACTTCACATCAATCGCAAGGTCGTCACCTTTGGCATAGACTCGACTGCCGACGTTATGGCAGTCAATCTGCAAAAAGGCAATGGCGGCAAGTACTCTTTTGACCTGACCCCTGCTGGCCGCAACCTTGGCCGCATCTGCCTGCCTTGTCCTGGGCGGCACAATATTTACAACGCTCTTGCAGCGTGCGCAGCCGCAATTCAATCAGGCATAGACTTTGCTGCAATCGCAAAAGGCATTTCGCAGTATAAAGGCTTGCGTCGCAGATTTGAGATTCTTCAATGGCAGGGCAGCAATCTTTTCGTTCATGATTATGCACATCACCCAGATGAAATAATTGCCACGTTGGCGCAGTGTCGCGATATGGGCTTTGCGCATGTGCTTGCCATCTTTCAGCCGCATACTTTTACAAGAACGCGAGACTTTTGGGAGAAGTTTATTCAAGCCTTTGATGATGCCGACCAAACAATTTTGCTGCCTGTATATCCCGCGCGAGAGAAGCCAATCAAAGGCATTTCTTCATTAAATTTACAGCAGGCCATGCAAAAACACGGCAAGGACGCAATATATTTTGACACGTTTGACCAGTGCGAAAGCTTTGTTCGGCAGCAGAACCTTGAAAACACGCTTGTCATCTTTCTTGGTGCAGGGGATATTGAGCATCTTGCATACAGGTTTTCATAATTTCTTCTTTTCGACATTTTTCTATCTAACAAATGTCTTTATTTTTAAAATTTTTGACAAATGCGCAAAAAATTGAAATAGTATGACAAAAATACCATAAAGTGATATAATACTTTCAAAAGGAGTTTGAATATGAAAAAATCATTGATTGCATATTTTTCTTGCACGGGAACGACAAAAAACATCGCTCAGGCGATAGCCGACGAGATTGGCGGTCAGCTTTATGAAATAAAGCCTGCCCAGAAATATACCGAACGCGACCTTGACTGGACAAACAAAAACAGTCGCAGCAGCCTTGAAATGAAAGAAAAGAGTTCTCGTCCTGGAATAGTCGATGATTTGACAAACCTTGATGAATTTGAAGTTGTTTTTGTTGGCTTCCCAATTTGGTGGTACACAGCGCCAACAATCATCAACACATTCCTTGAAAGCTATGATTTTGGCGGCAAGCTGATTGTTCCTTTTGCAACATCGGGCGGCAGCGGATTTGGTCAGACTGGCCAGTCATTGCAGCAGTCTGCGCCAAAGGCAAGATTTGCGCCTGGCAAAGTGCTGCGCTCGGCAGCAGAGGCAGGTGTATGGGCTAAAAGTT
>CAMLUY010000107.1 GCA_946487985.1 uncultured Clostridia bacterium | reverse complement strand
TATTCAAACTGTGATGCCGCTATTAAGCGGATTTGCGTTTAGCAAATTGATTTGCGAACATCGTGAGCAAAGCAACATCACATAGTTTACATTATATCTTTTTACAGTTTTTTGCGTCTTTAAACTACGTCACCATCAGGCGGCAAAAATTGCACCGGATAATTTTTCACAATATGCTGATATGCCTGGCAGTCGCGATTATGGTCATTAATTATCCCACAGGCCTGCAAGTGTGAATAGATGGTCGTCGGCCCAATGAATTTCATTCCTCGCTCGCGCAGGTCAGCAGCTATCCTTTTTGCAAGATTGTTTGTTACAACCACAACTCCTTTCTCATGACCGTGATAGCAAATGGTCTTGCCGCCCACAAAATCCCACAGATATTTGCTGAACGAGCCAAAGCGCTGTCTGATTTGAATAAAAACCTTTGCGTTTTCAATCACTGCGACAACCTTTCGCCTTGAACGTATCATGCCAGGAAAGGCAAAAATTCTTTCAATGTCGACCTCGCCATAGCCTGCAATCTTTTCAAAATCAAACTCTTCAAAAGCACTTCGAAAAACGCTGCGGCGTTTGAGGACCAGCCCCCAAGACAAGCCGCACTGCATGACTTCAAGCATCAAAAATTCAAACTGCTTTCTGTCATCATAAAGCGGCACTCCCCATTCATGGTCATGATAATCTCTGTCAAGTTCAGTCGGTAAATTATCACAGTAGTTCAAACTTTTTTCCATAATGAATATTGTAGCATAGTTCGCAAGCATTTTCAAACCAAAACACAGACATTGCAGGGCAAGCCGCACAAAAAATCAAGCAAATTTATAAAAAGACATAAAAAATCCCAAAATGGATTGACGCAAAAGAAAAAATATTATATAATAAGAAAGTCGTAATTCGCGACACATTAAGCAAATATTCCTAAACAAAAAAACAATCTTTCATCGAATATGCGGGAGTGGCGGCCGGGTGCCCCTGAAAATCGTATGATTTTTAGGGTGGTTAGCGGCCTCGGGTTCCCTGAAAACCGCAAGGTTTTGAGGGTAAGTGGCGCGCAAATTTCAGAAACTTGCGCAACAAAAAAACAATGCAGTAAAAAACAATTTTTCATCAATTATGCGGGAGTGGCGGAACGGCAGACGCGCAAGTTTCAGGTGCTTGTGGTAGCAATACTGTGTGGGTTCAAATCCCATCTCCCGCACCAAAAGAAAGCAGTCCGAATCATCGGGCTGTTCTTTTTTATAAACTACAACTTTACATCCATAACGGGCGCTCAACAGTACGTCAATTCTTGTATTGTAACGACATTATTCGATAAAAAAATTTTATTTAATTCATTTTTTTTGTTGAAATATGGATTCTTTTGTGATAATATTGTTGGACTATAAGGAGAAAAACATGTATTATTTTCACAACGAACAAGCCTTTTTATCTGTATACACAAGGCAAAAATTGATGAGCGGGCACCTGCCAGTCATTACCAAAGCGGAGCTGAAATCAGCCGCGCAAAAGGTGTATTGCAAGAACTGCAAAGCTTTCAAATTCGATAATTTGACGCTGCTGTCAGAAAAATTTGAAGATACTTCAAAAATTGTTGGTTTCAACAAGGGAAAAGCTTTTACCATCACAAAAGAATCCCTGCACCCAACATATCAGTTTGTCGACTTTACAACCAAATATGATGAACGCATTTACTTTGGCAGTGATGACAACAATGTTGATAAAATTCCAGGGGCAACCATAGCACAATGCGACGAGCAATCAAAAAATGTTGCGGCTTTGGCCACTGAATATATTGTTGACCGCGTCGCACAAAAGTACATCGCAAAAGAGATTGACAACGGTCACTGGTCTTGTCAAATGAGCAAAACCTCATACATTTTCAAAGACGACCTTGGCAGAACATTAAATCTTGGCGGAACAAAAAAATGTTTTGCTGATTTTTACATACACACCTATCGCATGATTGCCTGCATGACAATGGCAAGCAATGGCAAATTGGAAATATCATCAAACAAAGGCGGAACACTTGCATACAACAACTTCAAAAGAGTTGTCGCTCCTTTCCCATTATTTGATGAAAGCAGTACAGAACTTTTTGTTCAAAATCGTCAAAAAGGCTTTCACGTGAAAATAGATGGAGAAAATGTCACAGCAGATGGCAAAACTCTTGTCAAGCTTGCCCCGCAAACAAGCGCTCTCGCTGCATGCGCAGAACTGTTTTCCAATTGAACGGCCGCAATGCTCAGTCTGATGTGAACGAATTTTGCCTGTAAGCTTTGAGCAACAAATTTATGCTCTTTTGCCAGAGCTTCATGAAATATTTACGTTGCAAAAACCAGATAAAAATATCGGCGAACAGCGCCGCTTTTTTTACGCAGAAAAACAATTATGATATTTGTCTGAAACTAAACATGCGGAAAAGCAACAGAAATAATATTCACAACATTTAAAAAAGAATGTGAAAATTTAATTTTGTATGTTATAATATTTGCAAGGAACTGTTATGGAAGAAGAAATTACACTTGAATATGCAAAAATTTGCGCTAAAAAGTATGTTTTAAAAAAGCGGCTTCAGCTTGCGGCGTACTTGGTAATCGGGATTGCTATTCTGACCATGTTTGTACTGGGCTGTGTTTTCATTAACTATTGGTCTCCTGCCGGGCTGTTGATGCCTGGGGCTATTGGGCTGGGCTTTGCATATTTTTTGTTGCTGCCAAAGTTTGTTTTCCGACCAATCAAAGAGGAGCAAGTTGTAGTCGACTTTCTCAATCAAGAACGCAAGAAAATCGTCTACGACAAAATGGAAGATTTCACCTTCAATGTCAATGACGCCGCGAACAGAAACAAACTTCTCAAAGAGCGCATTGATGGGTTTTTAAGCCTTAATCCCTGTCAGATTGACACCAGCAAAACGCTTGAGGAGCAACTCAAATTCACTGAACAGCTTGAAGATGTACAAAAAAGCTTGAATTATGCAGCAGAAAAAATCAACCGCTCGATCAAACAGGAGGACTGCGCGGTCAAGCTTGACCAATACATTGATGCAATCAAAGACCGGTACTACCCGAGTGAGTACGAATTGATATGCCAGCGCAGAGATGAATGGAAAAGGATTTACAATGATGGTAACCTCAACATCTTTGACGCCAAAACATTTTGCCTGAATAAAGACAACAAGACCATTGCGACAGCTCAAACAGTTGATGAGTTTGAAGAGGAGTACCGCAGCATAATGTACGCCCGCATCAATGATCATTGGCAATTTATCAAACGCATTAAGGCCTTCAACAGTCATTTGATGCGGTATATTTTTGAAAGGCGAAACAGCCTGCTTTTGGACCCCTATCGTACCTTGTACGAGCTGACTGGGGTGCGATATCTTTCGCACTGCTGGAATTGCGGCGAGCCCATCAACGAAGACTCAAAGCACTCGCCACAAAAATGCGAAAAATGCGGCGGCTTTCACTGCCGCAAGTGCGGGGCATGTTTGT
>CAMLUY010000106.1 GCA_946487985.1 uncultured Clostridia bacterium | reverse complement strand
TAATAATCAGATAAACAATAATGAAGTGACAAACATCGAGCAGCCACAAAATATTGTAGGCAACAATAATACAAATTATATTAATCGTCCACAACCTCGCGTTTACGGCAATGGTCGTCGCAACAATATGCAAGGCTATAACCAATATGGGCAATATGGCAATGGATATTATGGATACAACAACTGGCAATACGATGGCATGCCTTACCGCAATCAAGTAACAAATCCTGGAAGAAACACTGACACCTTCTATCCTTACAGACGAAATATAGACACATACAGATACAATCCAAACTACAACGGATATCATCCTCAAAATCAGTATATTGCACCAGCAATAAACGCTAATGAACAAACTAACGAAGTAATCACCGAAAATACAAATATTGATGTCAAAGACAACACAAGCCTTGATAATATCACTAATCACACTTTAAACAACAAAGCACAAGAAAAAATAGAGCAAAATCAATCAAAAAAAGCAAAAGAAAATTTTGCAAATCATACAAATCAAACAAGCGAAATTAATCAAGCAAACTTGAAATCCATGCCTAAAAAAGTAAGATATAATGCTAACAATATGAAAAACACAATAAATAATACAGCGCCTTTAAGTAAAGCTCAAAAAGAAAATCAAACGAATGAAAAACTAAACAATCAGACGCCTTCGACAGTTGAAAGCACAACATCTGCTAAAAAGATTGAAAATGCTAATAGAGCGATAAAACACCTGATTGACAACAGCAAGGCAAAGCCTACGCAAGAAAATGAGCAGAAGAATAATGACCAGCTTCAAGACAAGGTCATGCCTATTGAAACCGACGAGAAACAAGACAAGGTTATGCCTATTGACAACCAACTTGCAATGACTGCAAAACAAGATAAAAAAGAGCGACACATTGGAACTACAAAGGAAGTTAAGTTCATATAACAAAAAACAAGCGTGAAATTTCATGCTTGTTTTTTGTAGCTTATATTTATATACAAACCACTATATATAGTGTTATGACAATTTATTTTTCAAATTATCCAAGATTTTATTTTCAAGCCGTGACACTTGCACTTGGGAGATGTTGAGCTCTTTTGCGATTTCACTTTGCGTTCTATCAAAATAATAACGAAGAAGAATTATTTTTCTATCGCGGTCGCTGAGCTTTTTAATCACCTCTGAAAGAGCAATATTGTCCACCATTTTTTCGTTAGCGTCGTCCTGTTCCTCTATCCTGTCGACCATTGAAATTGATTCTGGGTCGTCATCAACTGGCGAGTAAATTGATAATGGCATTTTGGCTGAATCCATTGCCAAAATTATTTCTTGCTCGTCAGTATTGAAGTGATTAGCTATCTCTTCAATAGTGGGCTTTCGCTGATTTGATGAAAAATATTCTTCGATGAAACGATTAATCTTTAAATTCAAAGTTTTCAAGGCTCTTGAAACTTTAATCGCGCCATCATCACGCATAAACCGTTTGATTTCGCCAATCACCATTGGCACTACATAGGTCGAAAATTTTACCTTATACTCCTCATTGAAATTTTTCAAAGCTTTTAAAAAGCCAATGCAACCAATTTGATAAAGGTCGTCATACTCTATGCCTTTGTCTTTGAAACGACGTAGCAAGCTTTTTATCAATGGTGAGTTTTCCTCAATAAGCACCGTTTTTGCAGACTGGTCGCCCTGCTGGGCTTTTTTAACAAGCTGCAATACCTGCTCATTGTCAAGCATTCTCCACCTGCAATGCTTTGTTTGAGCCTATTTGCTTGTACATTGTTACAGTAAGGCCTTGGTCAGGATTGCGCTCAACATCAACCTTGTCCATAAAGCTTTCCATAACAGAAAAACCCATCCCGCTTCGCTCTTCGTCTGGTTTTGTTGTAAAGAATGGCTCGCGCGCTTTGTCGATGTCCTTTATGCCGATACCCTTGTCTTTAACTGATATTTTTATTGTATCTCCCACGATTTCGCAGCGCATTGTTATAGTGCCATTCCCCTTTGGGTATGCATGCACCACACAATTGGTTACTGCTTCTGAAACCGCCGTTTTAATGTCGCCTATTTCGTCTATTGATGGATTAAGTTGAACACAAAAGCCTGCAACGCATATTCGGGCAAACCCCTCATTGATTGAAAGCGCTTTGAAAGTTACTTCCATAAAATTTTCTTTTTTCATACCGACTCCTTTATACAATCTTGGGCATAATTTCATACAGCCCCGTCATTTTAAAAATCTTTTCCGCATGTTTTGATGGATTGCATATAAAAATTGGAATTTGTCTGAATTTCATGCGCTTGTATCTGCCTATCAAAACACCTATGCCCGTGCTATCCATAAAAGTCAGTTCTGACAGGTCTATTATTATTTGATTGAAGTCGCTGCCAGCAAACAGATTATCAAGTGTAAGCCGAGTATGCGTGGCAGAATGCTCATCAAGCTCGCCGCAAAGCACCACATAAAGCGTTTTATTATAGATTTTACTTTTGATATGCATAACTTCTCCTTTGTTGTAAAAAGGATAGCATACACATCGCTGCACATTATTGGACCTTTTAGCGAATATTGACCTTTTGTGAGGATTCCATATTTGTGAAAAATCAATGGCAAAAAAAAGCCATCACGAAGATTATGCAATGGCTAAAAAAAACAGCCTTGCAATAAAAGGCTGTTTTTATTGGTTTAGTTTATTGAATGATATAATCTATGCCAGCAAGAGAGGCTTGCTGTCGGCCTTTGGAATGTGGTATAAAGTATCGTTTACCGTCTTTGACAAAGTTTTCGCCTGTATCATAGAAAACAAAGTTTGTTTTGTATTGCCTGCACTGATTTGATAAGTCAACAACCCAATCGAAGTTGCACTCCCTGGCATTTGTGTAATTTTCACCACCACAGTATACCGAATGTATCTGCCCTGTTTGCAAAAAGGCCGATAAATCCACTTTTTCAAGCATGGGCGACACAAGAACCTGCCTGTATTTTATTGGCAAATTTAAAAAAATAGGCAGGCGCTCATCTACGCGCTTTTGGTTTTCAGTCGTGAGCGCGATTACTACATTATCATAGCCGTCGCCCCAATCTTTTGGCAAGCACTCTTGTATTCTTTGAACTCGTTTTGTAAAAAGAATAAAGCGAACATTACGTCTGTGCTTAATCATCTTCCATATGTCTTCACGCCACTGGTCAGCTTCTTCAAGAAAGAAGTCAGACGTTAGGCATACCGAGATTTCTGAAAAATCAACTATTCTATATTTACCCTCTCTGGTTTTTTGCAAAGGAAGATTGTATGCGTTTGTTTTATATACCCTGTTTGAATCAACGCCTCTTTTGGCATCAAAGCTGAACATATAGCAGTTCATACAGCCCTCGCTGAAACGATGACACCCGTGCCAGGGATTCCACATATACTGTTTTATAGCTTTTGTCTGCTTGGTTTTATCCATAATAAATATTATATCATAGCAAGAAAAAGTTGTAAATCAATTGTTTTATTGGTGCTTTATGATATTATAAAAAATATAAAAAAATTTTAAAATATTTGAATTTTTCC
>CAMLUY010000105.1 GCA_946487985.1 uncultured Clostridia bacterium | reverse complement strand
TCCAGACTATGCAAGCTACATTTCTGACGTGCTGAACCCAATACGCGAAAAATCGCTTACTCGCGCAGCGCTTGAAACGCTTGCCATTATTGCCTACAAGCAGCCTATCACCAAGCTTGATATTGAGGATATTCGAGGCGTCAATTCAGATTATGCCGTACAAATTCTCATTGACCAAAATATGATTGAGGTTGTCGGCCGTAAAGATGCTGTGGGTAAGCCGCTGCTTTTTGGCACAACTGAAAATTTCCTCAAAAGATTCAACGTCAAAGACATCTCCGACCTGCCAGATTATGAAGAGCTGCTTGAAAGAATTCAGACAATTCATCAAGACGAAAACAATCAAGGCGACACACTTTTCAGAAACGTTGACGATCTTGAATTTAATGAGGAGCTTCCAGATTTCTTGAAAGGTGAGGATATCTCAACCATAACCGCTGACGACGAAGGCGACGTCGGCTAAAAAAGAGCAACGCAATCAGCTGCGTTGTTTTTTTGAGCCTAAGTTCAATTAAAAACACATTGTATTTTTAAAACGTGCATATATTAGCGTATGTTAAGAAAAAAGATAAAAAGCTTTGGGGAGCAATACTCTTTCACCAAAGTCAAAGCAAACATCAATAAACGGACTTTACTGAAAATAATCATTGCCTTCCTCTTTGCCGCAGAGATAGTCTTGGGTGTGCTATGGGCGCTAGGGTATTAAAGTTTGCAGCACGCCTGCGCAAAAGACTGCCAATACATTTTTCATTTTTGCTGATAATTCTCTGGTTCGCAATAAATAAAAACTACTATGGCTTTGTGATGTTTGTTACTGTTGTGCTCAGCCATGAACTTGGTCACTACTTTGTGGCGAAAAAACTTGGCTATCGCCTTGACAGCTTTTTTATTGCGCCATACGGCGTTTGCCTCAACTACAAAGAAAAGACCTTTGATTGTCGTGACGAGGTGCTTATTGCGCTTGCAGGTCCTGCTGTAAACCTTGTTTTCGGCCTTATTACCGTCAGCCTGTGGTGGGCAGTACCAGAACTTTACAATTTCACATACCAGTTTGTCATGCAGTCAGCACTGCTCGCTCTTTTCAACCTTTTGCCATGCTATCCTCTTGACGGCGGACGTATTGCAGCAGGAGTTCTTTCAAAGCACATGCCAAGAAAAAAAGCAGTCAAAATCATTCTAGTTTTCAACTGCGTTTTTTCTGTGCTGCTTTTTGTGCTGTTTGCCATTTCTTGCCTTGTAGATTTCAACCCAACATTGTGCCTTGCTGGCTGCTTTCTCGTTCTTGGCGCAATAGATACCAAATCAGAGTGCCATTACCAGCCCATGAGCGAAATAAACAAGAAAATAAAAAATTTCTCAAAACCCTTCTTACTTACAGTAAACGGCAGCACCTCGCTTTCAGCCCTTCTTCGCCATATAGAGCCTTCACGTCTTACCGTTTTTGTAGTCGTTCTCAAAAATAGGACAATTTTTCTCGATGAACAAAAGGTTAAGTCGCTTTCACTCATTTACCCAATTTATCTCTCGCTAGACCAAATTTTTAAACAAGATAAGGAATAAGCGCGTCAATATTTTGGCGTTCAAGCTCTTTCAAATTGACCAATATTTCATCAATTTCTTTTGAGATGTTTTTGTGGTCAGATTGGTCTTTAATGCATGTAATAAAGCCCATAAATGTACCAATCAACATCAGCTCGGCAATGTGACGATTGCTCTTATCAGTCATTGTCGACATGTTGATTGAGCCCCAAAGCCGTGCCTTTTCCAGCCAGTTGTTGTCTTTAATGCCATCGATTTTTTCAGCTTTGGCAAAAAGCTCGCACTCTTTTTCAAGCACAAGATATTTGTCTTCCTCACTCGCAAGCTCTCTTTGGAAATTGCTGTCCTTTACCTTTGGCAGAATGTCCTCAATCGACTGTACAGCCGTGCGAATATTTTGATATACAGCGTTCAAATATTCGGTAATGCTTTCTTTGTTAGTGTTTTCGTCCATGATTTTTCCTCCTATAATTGTTTGTGTATTTTTGTCCAAATTATGCATGAACGTGCATACATTTTACAACTTTGCAAAAAATAACTACATCATGAGAAAGTCAACCAAAATCATTTTTGTTTTCTTTGTATTGGTCACAATCCCAGCGTTAGTTCTGGGCGGCTCAATCATTTCTGGCATCAAGCCCACAGATACTGGCTTCCAGTTCGACTTTGACGCAAAGGGGATTGCCGCACTTGTACTTACCGCAATTTCATTGTTGCTTGGCACTATCCTTTACGGCAGGTTTTTGTCCTCGCTGCCTCTACATAAAACGCTGTTCTTCTCAACATTGCCGCTTACAATCATCTATGGCGGAATATTGTTTCTCATCGCAGATCTTTCAAACATTGAAAGCGACCTAGCTCGCTCTGTGCAAACTCTTTTGAACCTGTCACCAGACAATGCCTATAATACAATTCTTTGGGCTATACTTGTGACCCTTATTTTCATTGCAATATTTTTTTTCAATTATGCAATTATCTGTCGACCATTCAATAAAATGGAAAAGGTCATCTCCCGCCTTGGTGACGGCAAGGTAAGAGAGGAGCGTTTGTCCCTGGGTGGCGGCAAGCAGTTCCAAAACATCGAGCACGGCCTTAATAAAATAAACAACAACTACAAAGCAAAAGACAATACACTAAAATCTATCAATATGCAGTCTCAGAAATTTATACCAAAACAATTTTTCAAGTTTCTTGGTAAAAACAATATCACAGAACTTGAACTTGGCAATCAGGTGAAAAAACGCGCCGCTATAATGCAAATCAGACTTAGCAACATTTCCAGCAGTTCATCGCAAACCTTAGAGGAAAACTTTGACCTTCTTAACAGCTTCCTAAACGTAATTTCGCCGCTTGTACGCAAGTTTTCTGGCTTCATTGATAAATTCCTTGGCAACGGACTAATCGCGGTTTTTCCAAGCTCTGACGCCGCTTTGGACTGTTCAAAAGCCATAGTCAGGGCGGTGAATATCAAAAACAGAAGCTCTCGCCATATCGCGGTAGAGCCGAGGATAACTCTCCATTACGGCGAGGTTATTTTCGGTATTATTGGCGATGAGGAAAGAAAAATGCCTACCATAGTTTCAAACGAAGCGCAGCTGCTGTCACAGATTGATGAAATTGCAGGTTACATGTCGGCAATGATGATTTTCACAAAATCGGTGATTGACAGCTTGCCACTTTCATACAAACTGCTGTACAGATATTTGGGCTCGCTCAATTATTCGGACAACGAAATTTTGCTTTTTGAAAATCTTGATGTGCTGCCACGAAATATTGCAGAAAAGCTGATGAAAAATAAAGGCGTTTTTGAAAGGGCTGTCATGCTTTACAACAGCGGAGAATATGAAAAAGCCAACCAACTGTTTGCAGAAAGCTTACAGCAGTACTCATCAGATAAAGCAAGCTACATCTATTTCAATAAATCAAAAGAAAGGCTTTCAAATTGACTTTCCTTGCCCTTCGCCTAATTCCCTTGACAAGACTTAATTTTTAATGTAAAATTTTGACA
>CAMLUY010000104.1 GCA_946487985.1 uncultured Clostridia bacterium | reverse complement strand
ACAACATTAAAAAAAATACCACATGCTGTCATTATTTGTCAAATAATATCTAAAAGTGTTTTTATTTTTTCTTTGTGACGGCATTTTGGCATAATTATTTTATTTATTTTGCATCTTGAATTAAAAATAAAATTTAAAATCGAAATCGGTAAATAAACTTTTTAATCTGTCTTTTTGTATTTTGTGAAAAAATTTAATTTTTCATAAAATTTGCTTGACTTTTGTTTTGAGTAGATTTATAATAGCAAAGTAACATAAAGATGCGGGCGTGGCGGAATGGCAGACGCGCTTGTTTAAGGGGCAAGTGGGAAACCGTGTGGGTTCGACTCCCACCGCCCGCACCAATAACCCAGGGGCTTGTGGATCAAGCAAATCTCTGGGCTTTTTTATTGGCAAATTACACAAAAAAGAGCTACTCGATATTGAGATAGCTCTTTTTTGTGCTATTGAATAATACTTTAATATACTGATTGAACAATATATTAAACAACTTGTAAAAATAGTTTTGTATTTCAAATAGAGTATTATTCGCCTATGCTCAACTCATGGTTTCGTCAAATTCTTTCAGGCCTGCTTCAAACTGGGTCTTGCTTTCAGGATTCAGATAAAACAATAGTCCAAAAAGTTGGCCTACATGCAGCATTTCCTCTTTGACGATATCGCGTATTGTTTCAATGGCGTATGTGTTGTCAGTCTGGTTCAAGTGAGCTTCATATTGCATAATGGCTTCAAGTTCGCCAATGATATCGGCACGGGCGTTTTGCGTTGTCAAAAAATTGTTGTTGCTGTTTGCATCAAGAATATTGAAAAATCTTCTCATATTATCCTCCTTGCAATATATACGCATATGGAAGATTGTATGTGCATAATATCCACAATATATAGCAAAAAAATCGCATTAAATATGCGATTTTTTTACATCTTAGCAGACTTCTTTCTTTGAAGATATATCTGATTTTTTGATTATTTCAGGTTGAGCATTTTCAAGTTCAATAAATTTATCTGTGACAATGATTTTTTCAACATCTTGATAGCTTGGAATCTCATACATCAAGCGTGTCATCTTTCCCTCAATAATTGTTCTCAGACCACGAGCGCCGGTTTTAAGCTCCATTGCCCTTTTTGCGATAGCCTTGATGGCATCATCTGAAAACTCAATATCAATTCCGTCCATTTTAAACATCAATTTGTACTGCTTGATAATAGAGTTTTTCGGCTCTGTCAGTATCTTTACTAGCGCTTTTTCATCAAGGTCTTCAAGCCCCACAACTACTGGCAAACGTCCGATAAATTCTGGTATCAACCCAAACTTGATAAGGTCGTTTGGCTGGATATCCTTGACATAGTTGTATTTGTCTTTTTCCTCTTGGGTATGAATCTCAGCATTAAAGCCAAGCGTGGTATCATTTTTTCTTGCCTCAATAATTTTGTCAAGCCCAACAAACGCGCCACCACAAATAAACAAAATATTTGTAGTATCAATTTGTATCATCTCTTGATGAGGATGTTTTCTACCACCTTGTGGTGGAACAGAAGCAACCGTACTTTCCAATATTTTTAAAAGCGCTTGCTGTACGCCCTCACCTGCAACATCGCGTGTTATTGAAACATTTTGGGTCTTCTTGGCAATCTTGTCAATTTCATCAATGTAAATTATTCCACGTTGCGCTTTTTCAATATCATAGTCAGCATTTTGTATCAACTTCAAAAGAATATTCTCTACATCATCACCGACATATCCTGCCTCAGTCAAAGTAGTGGCATCGGCAGCTGCAAAAGGAACTTTAAGCACTTTTGCAAGCGTCTTTGCAAGAAGAGTTTTACCTGAACCGGTAGGCCCAACCATTAAGATATTGCTTTTTTCAAGCTCAACATCATCAGGCGATTGTTCATCAGACTTAGTCAGATTGTAGTTCAGTCTTTTATAGTGATTGTACACTGCCACTGCAAGCACGCGCTTCACCTCATCTTGGCCAACTATATATTCATCAAGCTTTTCTTTAATCTCTTTTGGTGATGGCAATTCAATTTTTTCAAAAGTACTTTTCTTTACCACATCTGTAATGATGTCTTTGCAGATTTCAACGCATTCATCACAGATAAAAGCATCACCATTCGGACTAGCGATCAACTTTTTGGCATCTTTTTGGTTTTTCCCGCAAAAACTGCACTTGCATTCAACTTCTGACATTATCCCTCCTTCACTGTTTTTGATCGTGACACAAATATTTCATCGATTATGCCGTAATCTTTTGCCTCCTGTGCTGTCATGTAATTATCTCGGTCGGTATCTTTCTCAACAATTTCAATCGGCTTGCCTGTGTTTTCGCTCAGCATGGTGTTCATTCTTTCTTTAATGTATTGAATGTGATTCGCCTGGATTTGAATATCGCTCACTTGGCCCTGAGCGCCGCCAAGTGGCTGATGAATCATGATTTCACTGTTCGGCAAAGCAAACCTCTTGCCCTTTGTGCCGCCCGCAAGCAAGAATGCCCCCATTGAGGCCGCTCGTCCCACACAGATTGTTGAAACGTCGCACTTGATATATTTCATTGTGTCGTATATTGCCAATCCCGCAGATACGCTGCCGCCTGGGCTGTTGATGTAAATAAATATATCCTTGTTTGGATTTTTGCCTTCAAGATAGATAAGCTGGGCTACAACGATATTAGCTACGTTGTCATCAATTTCGCCGTTCAGAAAGATGATTCGATCCTCTAAAAGTCGAGAATAAATATCATACGACCTTTCACTGTTTCCTGTTTGGTCAACAACCATTGGAATTAACATAAATATCCTCCCTATTTTTATTGGAATTTATTCAAAAAAACTATTTATTATTTTTGTTTGTCTTTAATCAAATTCATAACTTTTGTCATGATTGCATTGTTTTCAAAGTATGCAAAGTCGTCTGGCGACATTGCCTTTTTGAAGTCTTCGGCGCTCATCTGGTATTTCCCTGCATATTCTGCAATACTTTCATCAAGTTCACTTTCAGTTACTGTAAGGCCGTAATCAGAGATTATGCGTTGAAGCACCAAACGTGTCTTGATATTTTTTGCAGCATCGTCTTTGCGCTCTTGCTTGAACTCATCAAGAGTTTTTCCAACGTATTCAAGATATGCTTGCAAAGTCATTCCCTGGTGAGAAAGTCGGTGTTCGAAGTCTGCAATCATATGCTCTACTTCGTGTTCAATCATACCTTCTGAAAGTTCGATATTGGCTTTTTCAGCGATTTCGTCAAGCAGTGCAACTTCATAGTCGCGCTCAATACGCTCACTCTCCACCTTCTCTATATTGGTTTTTATTGACTTTTTGTATTCATCAACAGTTTCGAATTCTGTTGTATCTGAGATGTATTTGTCATTTATCTCTGGCAGTACCTTCTTTTCAACTTTGTTCAAGACAACCTTAAACACTGCTGGCTTACCTTTCAAGTTTTCAGCGTGATAGTTTTCAGGGAATACGACTTTGACGTCTTTTTCTTCACCTTTTTTCATTCCTACGACTTGGTCTTCAAAGCCTTCAATAAAGGTATGGCTGCCAAGCTCAAGCCTGTAATCTTTGGCCTCACCGCCCTCAAATTTAACATCATCAACATAGCCGGTAAAATCAATGGTTGCGAAGTCTCCGATTTCTGCTGCCCTGTCTTCCTCAACATAGCGAGCGTGAGCATTTCTTTCATGCTCGATTTCAGC
>CAMLUY010000103.1 GCA_946487985.1 uncultured Clostridia bacterium | reverse complement strand
AACGTCTTTGCTCAGCTGTATGAATTGGTTAATACTGCATCAGGATATTGTCTTGATGAATTAATCAGATGATAATAAGTATATTGTCACATCACTAACATAAGGATAAATAAAAATCGCGTGAAAACGCGATTTTTTATCTTTGTAATTATAAGTGTAAAAATTCAAATTATATTTATCCAATGCAAGATTTTTATCTTGTATTTGTTTTTTATGGGGTTTTTAAAACATTTTACTAATGATAATTATTTTTATTTATTATTTTTATTTAATATATATATTTATTTTTTTTATAATTTTTTTATTTTTGTTTTTCTGATTCTGATTTTTGTTGCACATTATTGCTGTTATTTAAAATATTTTTTTATATATTTTTTATATTTTTTTAAATCACATTATTTTGCAAAGCAGGCAGGCGAGCACAGAGCCAAACACAGCGCATATAAGGGCGATTGGAATTGCGTACAACAGCTTTTTGACCTTGGTCTGTGAAAAGTACACCGTGGTGACGTAGAATATTGTTTCGCTGCAACCAAGGATTACGCAGGCGCAGCGGGCAATGTAGGAGTCGGCTCCATACTGCGTCAGCACGCTGTCAAGCAGAGCAAAGCTGCCCGAACCCGTGAATGGTCGCAACAGCACAAGCTCTACAAGTTCGGTGGGAATTCCTAAAAAGTTGAATACGGGCGAGCAGGCATCGGCAATAATTGCTGTCAGACCGCTTGCGCGCAGCAGGGCTACGGCTATCATAATGGCGGCGACAAATGGAAAGATATCTACGGCAAGCGGGATAGCCTTTTTTGCGCCGCGGACAAATGTGTCGTAGGTATTGACCTTTTTTGACCGCGCGTAGCAGAAAAGTGAAATAAAAATTATTGGTATGATGTAGGCGCTCATTTTTCGCCTCCATCTTTGTCATCATTTTGAGGCTTGCTGTGACCGTCTTGTGATGAGCCAAAAAGTTTGAAGACCTTTCTCTTGTTTGAAATGCAGGCAGTTTTCTGGTTTGTGTTGGCAGATTTTTTGCTAGTCGATGGTGGCGGATTTGAATCTGGCCTATGTCTTTTTTGTCTAATTTTATTGCAAATTGAAACCAGGGTTATGCCAAGTGCACAAGTGCATGTGGTTGCAATCAGCGTAGGCAGAATGATGTCTGATGGGCTTGCTGATCCAGCAGCCGCGCGCAGACCGATTACCGTGCTTGGCAGCAGCTGGATCGATGTGGCATTGATTACAATCAGCATAATCATTGCTGGGGTTGCAATTCCGCTGCCATCGTCAAGTCTTTTCATGGCAGCAATGCCCATTGGAGTTGCTGCATTGCCAAGACCCAGCATATTTGCAGACATATTCAGGGCAATCATTTTTTCGGTTTCTTGGTCGTCAATTTTGAAGAGTTTTTTAATCAGCGGGTGAAGAAGCTTGGCAAGTTTTTTGCCAAGCCCAGATTCCTCGACAAGTTCAAGCACGCCAAGCCAAACGGCATAGACGGCGCACAGCTCAATACACAGCGAAAAGGCCTCTCCCGAGGCATCAATCATTACAGAAAGCACATTTGATGGGTCGGACCAAAGCAGAAAGCATATTGAGCCCACAATCATGATGAACCAAATTCTATTCATGGTGTAATGTATTCCTTTTGCTGAAAAAATATCGCACGCCCGCCAAAATTTGTCGCAAATTGAAGGAATTGTCGGCAGCAAAACCGATAAATGCCGGCTTTATTTGACAATTTGCATAATGATGATTAAAATATCATCAGGAGAAATTTATGTTTATTGACACTCACGCCCACCTTACGGACAGTGCTTTTGAGGGCAGGGCAGACCAAATAATTTCGCACGCGAAGGAGTGCGGAGTTGAAAAGATTATCACCTCAGGCGCAGGCTTTACCTCATCGCTAGCGGCCGCTGAATTCGCGAGCAAATATGATGGCGTTTTTTGCACGATTGGCATATATCCTGAGAATATATATGAGCTTGACGACAATGTTTGCGACAAAATGCGAGAAATTGCGGCGGGCAGCAAAGTTGTGGGCATTGGAGAAATCGGCTTGCAGTACACCGAGGACGCGCCAGAGCGGAGCGTGCAAAAGGCAGGCTTTTTGCGACAGATTGAACTTGCAAAAGAGCTGGGGCTGCCAATAGTGATTCATTGCCGCGACGCCATTGGTGACATGATAGAGCTTTTGAAGCAAAACAAACAGCTACTTTCAAATGGCGGGACATTTCACTGTTTTTCGGGCAGCGAAGAAAGCGCGAAAGAAATTATCAAACTTGGGCTTCACATCTCGATTGGTGGTGTGTCAACTTTCAAGAACGCTCAGCGCCTGCGTGACACCCTTGCAAAAGTTCCGCTTGAACATATGCTGCTTGAAACAGATTGTCCATACCTAGCGCCTCACCCGTATCGCGGTCAGACAAATACGCCGTCATATATTCCGACTATTGCAGAAAATTTGGCAAAAATCAAGGGTGTGACTGTCGAAAAAGTGGCCGAGGTGACCACTGAAAACGCAAGGAGGTTGTTTGGCATATGAGCGAGCACGTTTTCAAAAAAAAGTTTGGACAAAATTTCATTTCTGACCGCAATCTTTTGCAGGCTATTGTTTCGGACAGCGGCGTTAGTGCTGGCGACAATGTCCTTGAAATTGGTGCAGGTGCGGGCGCTTTGACAGAAGTGCTTGATAAGGTCGCAGGCAAAGTAGTAAGTTTTGAAATCGACAAAGATTTGCAGCCGCATCTCTTGGGGCTGGGACTGAAACGCACTCAATTTGTCTTTGGTGATGTGATGAAAGTTCCAACCCAAGATATCGACCGAATGTTTTCAGGGCAGTACCATATTGTTGCAAACCTGCCATATTACATTACAACGCCGCTGCTTTTCAAGTTTCTTGGGCAAAGCAGCAATGTCGCGACAATTACGGTTATGGTTCAAAAGGAAGTCGCTCAGCGTATGGTTGCACAAAAAGGTGAACAGGATTACGGGCTTTTATCGGTAATGGTTGCCTTCTACGGCAGCGCATGCATAACCAGAATTGTCGGGCGCAAGATGTTCTTCCCTCAGCCAAAAGTGGACTCGGCTTTGGTAAAGATTATTGTTGACCGAAATAAGTTTTCAGGCATCGACAAAGCCGACTTTTACAGTTTCGTTCAAGGCTGCTTTTCAATGCGTCGAAAGACATTGAAGAATAATCTCTCCCACGCTTTGGGGATAAACGTGAAAACCCTGTCAGAAATGCTTGACGAAAAGACTCTTGCAAGTCGTGCAGAAGAGTTCTCGCTTGATGAACTTATTGAAATTTACAAAAAAATAAATGTTAATCGCTAACTTTTGAAACTAGCGGAATAAATAAAGAGAAACATAGACGAAAAACTGACTATGTTTTCTTTTTTCTCCTAACTCTCTCTTAACTGCAAAATAAAGCGAATATCTCTGCCGTTGTCATAGGTTGTCGTAAGAATAACAACCCTAAAAGTTATAAGACACTCGCCTTGACCTTGACAACAAAGAATATTCGTTTACACTAAATAATATAGAGAAGAAAACAAAAAAGCAAAAAGCGGAAGCGTGTATGCTCCGCCAACACTTTCGCTTTTTTGTAACTAAGTTTAGTTTGTGGCGTGTGCTTGGTTTGGACGAACGAAGTGAGTCCACTTGTATCAAGACAAGCACACGTCTAACTGCCTTTATAATTGTTGTATGTCAAAAAATTTGAATTGACTATGTTTAATTTTATTTTGTGCCCAATTAGCAACAAAATTTCTATCGCCATTGATTGTTTCATAAAAAGCAGGTACCCCTGACCTAAATCAACTTTCTGTTATGTAATAATTGATTTTCCATTTCATAATTA
>CAMLUY010000102.1 GCA_946487985.1 uncultured Clostridia bacterium | reverse complement strand
CCCCCCGCAATTTTGTCAAGCAAATTTGCGTCACGCAAAAAAAATATTTTTCTTTGACAAAATTGGATTTTGTGTGGGGGGGGGTAGAATTTCAATAGCACCACATAAAAGAGCGAAATTTTCCTAACAAACAAAAAGTGCACTTCAATAAGCTTTTGGCTTTTATAGTGCACTTTGTTGTTATTTTTATTTTTGTCAATATTATTTTTGATTTAGCATTTTTTTGAGATATTTGCCTGTATATGACCTGTCACACTCTGCGACCTGCTCTGGCGTGCCGACCGCAACAATTTGACCACCACCAGAGCCGCCTTCTGGGCCAAGGTCAATGATATAGTCAGCAGATTTTATAACGTCCAGATTGTGCTCAATGACCACAACGGTGTTGCCGCCTTCGACAAGTCGGTTGAGTATGGAAATTAGTTTTTTCACGTCAAATGAGTGCAAGCCAGTCGTCGGCTCATCAAGCAGATATATGGTTTTGCCTGTTGATTTCTTTGAAAGCTCGGCAGCAAGCTTGACGCGTTGAGCTTCACCGCCCGACAAAGTTGTTGCCGACTGCCCCAATGTGATGTAGCCAAGACCAACATCATACAAAGCCTGAATCTTGCTTTTGATAGACGGAATGTTCTCGAAGAATGAAAGTGCTTCTTCCACTGTCATTGCAAGCACGTCAGAAATCGTTTTGCCTTTGTAGTGAACTTCCAGTGTTTCCCGATTATATCGCTGGCCTTTGCAGACTTCGCATGGCACTGTGATGTCTGGCAGGAAATACATTTCGATTTCTTTTACGCCCGCGCCTTCACAGGCTTCACATCGCCCGCCTTTCACGTTGAAACTGAATCTGCCTGGCCCATAGCCTTTCGCTTTTGAATCTGGCGTAGCTGCAAACAGCTCTCGAATGTATGAAAAGAGGCCAACATATGTCGCAGGATTTGAACGAGGCGTTCTGCCGATTGGCGACTGGTCGATATTGATTACCTTATCAAGCTGCCCCACATTGTCAATCTTTTTGAACTTGCCAAGTGGCAGTCTGCTGTTGTTGAGGGTATTTGAAAGATATGGAAATACTATTTCATTGAGTAGTGAGGATTTCCCACTTCCCGAAACGCCTGTAATGCAGGTGAACACGCCAAGCGGAATGTCTACGTCAAGGTTTTTGAGGTTGTTTTCGCTTGCACCACGCACTTTCAGCATGCGCGTACTTGTGCGTCTTTCTTTCGGTACTTCTATTTTTTCCTCACCCGTCAAGAACTTGGCAGTAATTGACCTTGGTGATTTTATCACGTCTTCAAGAGTTCCGTTTGCCACGATTTCGCCGCCATGCACGCCGGCATATGGACCAACGTCAACAATCCAGTCTGCCGCACGCATAGTGTCTTCGTCATGTTCGACAACCACAAGTGTGTTGCCAAGGTCGCGCAGGTTGCGCAATGTTTGAATCAATCTGTCATTGTCGCGCTGATGAAGTCCAATCGATGGCTCGTCAAGGATGTACAGTACGCCAGAAAGTCCGCTGCCTATCTGAGTTGCAAGGCGTATTCGTTGCGATTCGCCACCAGATAACGTTTCGGCAGCGCGCGAAAGAGTCAGATATTCAAGCCCGACATCAGACAGGAATTTAATGCGCGCTTTGACTTCTTTGAGTATTGGTGCGGCAATCTCCTGCTTTTCCTTGGAAAGTGAAAGGTCGTCAAAATATGACAGCAGCTCACCTACCGACATGTCGCAAATCTCGGCTATATTTTTGCCCTTGATTTTTACCGATAGCGCGCTTTCATTCAGTCTGTCGCCATGGCATGTTGGACAGGTAATCTCGCGGACAAATTTGCCTATTTCAAAGCGCACGAACTCGCTTTTGCTTTCAACAAGGCGGCGCTTCAAATTGTTGATTATGCCTTCAAACGCCAGTGCCTTCTTGCCGTTGAAGTGCTCGAAAGTCTTGTTTCGCGCTTCGTTTTCATAAAGGTCAAGCGCTTCGCCATTGTTGCCGTAAAGAAGTATGTCAAGGTGCTTGCGTGGCAGCTTGTTGACAGGGCTGTCAAGGTCAATACCATATTTTTTCGACAATGCAAGAAAGTATCGCTCAGCAATTCCTCCGCCATCAATGCGCCAGCCAGTTGCGTTGAACGCGCCCTGCCTGATTGAAAGATCGCTGTCTTTGAGAATTAAGCTTTCAGACACGTCTGAGTATACGCCAAGTCCTGAGCATGTTGGGCATGCGCCAAAAGGCGCGTTGAATGAAAACAGTCTTGGGGTGACTTCTTCAAGCGTCCAACCGCAGTACGGGCATGAGTAGTTTGTTGAAAACAGCTGTTCCTCACCGTCATGGTCAATGATTACAAGTCCTTCGGCAAGCTTGATTGCTGTTTCAATGCTGTCTGTAAGGCGAGAATTTATTCCCTCTTTGAGCACAAGCCTGTCGACTACGACACGAATGTTGTGCTTGATGTTTTTGTCAAGCGTGATATCCTCATCAAGCATATAAATGCTGCCATCAACCTGCACTCTTGTAAAACCTGACTTTTTCAAGCTTTCAAACTGTTTTACGAAAGCGCCCTTCTGCCCTCGCACAATCGGCGAAAGCACTGTCAGGCGGCTGCCAGGATTGTATTCAAGAACGGCGTCTACAATTTGGTCAACAGTCTGCTGTGAAATTGGCTTGTTGCAGTGGGGGCAATATGGCGTGCCGACGCGGGCAAACAGCAGTCTGAGATAGTCATAGATTTCAGTCACGGTGCCTACCGTTGACCTTGGGTTGTGGTTGGTTGTCTTTTGGTCAATACTGATTGCCGGGCTGAGTCCATCAATAGACTCCACGTCTGGCTTTTGGGCTTGTCCCAAGAATTGGCGAGCGTATGAGGACAGGCTTTCAATATAGCGGCGTTGCCCTTCGGCAAAGATAGTGCCAAACGCAAGGCTGGACTTGCCCGAGCCGCTGACACCTGTGAATACAATCAATTTGTTTTTAGGTATTTCAAGAGAAATGTCTTTAAGGTTGTGCTCTTTTGCACCTTGGATTTTTATACTGTCTTTCATATTGATATTATACCACTTTTACCCCAGCCGCACAATGAAAATTTTTAATTTGCCTAGCGCAATTTGTCAAGCCGCTTGCGAAGCTGCTGAATTTGATTGCGCAGTTCAATAGCGCGTTCGAAATCAAGCGCGCCTGATGCGACTTTCATCATTGCGGTAAGCTTTTCAATCTCGGCTGGTATTTCCTCCTTCTTCAAATTTTTACTGTCTACTTTTTTGGTTATTTCAAGAGTGTTTTTAACCTCTTTAATGATTGTTTTTGGTGTGATGTTGTGCTCTTTATTGTACTCCTCTTGCAGCTGACGGCGCTTTCTTGTAACATCGACAGCGCGTTGCATTGAATCGGTCATGGTATCGGCGTACATGATTACTCTGCCGTTTGCGTTTCGTGCCGCTCTGCCTATGGTCTGAATGAGCGCGCCTTCGCTTCGCAGAAAGCCCTCTTTATCGGCGTCAAGTATGCAGACAAGTTCGACTTCTGGCATGTCCAAGCCTTCACGCAAGAGGTTGATGCCCACAAGTACGTCAAACTCGCCCGAGCGCAAGCCGTTGATTATGTCTACGCGCTCCATAGTGTCTATTTCAGAATGCATATATTTTGTTTTGAAGTTGTGCTCTTGCAAGAATGTGGTCAGCGACTCTGCCATCTTTTTGGTCAGTGTTGTCACCAGAACGCGAGCGCCATTTGCAACAACCTTGTTTATTTCCTGCATCAGGTCTTCAATCTGATTTTTAATAGGTCGGATTTCAATCAGCGGGTCAAGAAGTCCGGTTGGGCGCAAAATCTGCTCCACAACCTGGCCTGCCCGTGAAAGCTCGTACTG
>CAMLUY010000101.1 GCA_946487985.1 uncultured Clostridia bacterium | reverse complement strand
TCATTAAAATTTTATTTTTAATTTATTTGCGTGCCAAAATTGGTTGGGGGTAGAACTCTAATAAAAAAAAGCAGGTGTCGAAGCACCTGCTAACTGCGAAAAAGCGTCAGCTTTGAGCAATAAAGGCAAATCAAGCGTTAGAGTGTAGCTCACAAGTTTGCTTGTGAGCAAACAAAAGCGCAGATGCAGCCGTGCGTCACTCTAAAAAAATGACAAAATTGTGCAAATTTCACCACATAAAAAACAAGCATAATAACTGTTATGCTTGTTTTTTTCTACGAGTTTTCAAAATCGTCATGCTCGTCATCATCACTTTTTTCATCATTTTTAGTATCAGGTTTATCATCTATTTTATCGGTTAGGCTTGCTATGCCTTTCTTGATTGCCCTCATTAGCCTGCCCTTTTTTAATATTTTTGCATCTAGTTCATCACGGGTTTGAACTTCTTTAATTTTTAAAGCTGCATCAATATTTTCTTTGAGCGTTTTTTCAATGTCTATTGCATCCTTACCAAAAATATCGTTTAGTTCTGCCTGCGAGTCGCTTTCAAATTTATTGTCAAATGTGCATTCAAGATTTTTGCGAAATTGCCATTTGATATACTTAGTGTCTTCTTTAATTTCGCTGCGTCGTTCTTTTGAAAGGTTTGTCACTTCTGTAAATGGCAAACGCTGCAACAAATAGTATTCTGTATTTTTGCAGGCAAAATCATACGCAATAAAATTTTCAACCAAGGATTGCAAGTTCTGCTGCCAGTTGTCTGAGGGGTTCAGCTTTATTTTTTCAAGTTCATTTTCCCCTTGAAAAACTTGCAGCTCACACCCACGCACTTCATTATAGAGTTTTCTTTCAAACCTAACAATCATGGTGTTTTTTTCTGTTATGTTTGATCTTGGATTAAATATTTCGCATTCATCATAGTTGACAGTCAGCACAATACACCTGTCAAGCTTTGGCAAATCAAAAAAATAAATGTCACATTTATTTTTACGATAGCCTTCAAGTTCTGGCCACAACACAAAATCTTGTCTTTCAGTTTCAAAATATGCGTTTTTATTGCGCCTGATGAAAGATGTTCGCCTTTGTATGGTCTTTATATTTTTTGTTTGCTTTTCATATGCCAACTGCCCATAGCAATTTTTTTTGTTTAGATAGGAGTCTATCTTTTCTCGATTTCCCATACTAGCAGATTTTACCATAAAGAATATTTTTTGTCAACTCGAATGCTTGCAAGCAGATTATTGCCTGTTTTCGACCAATTTAATAAATATTTTCGTGTGCAGCATGTCACTTTTATTTGACTTTTGCAAATATTAAAAATATAATTATTGTAATAGAGCTATTTTTGGGAGGTCCGTATGCAAAATCAACATACAGCACCGCTTGCGAAAGCACAACTCAAAACTTTCAGTGTACGTCTGGGAAAAATATTTTCTAACTTATCTATTTTTACAATGATTTTATGTTTATGTGGCATTATGTCATTTTTATCGCTCGCGTTTATTTGGATAATGGGTATTGTCATTATCATTTTTACTGTTGGCACTATTTTTGTAATTGCGCCAAATTTTTTCAGCTTGTTGACGGCGGTAAGCGATTTTACTGCAAATGTTGCTGCATTTTTCGCCCAAAACTTCTATATATTTGCTGCAATAACACTGGTATGCGCAATTGCTACATTGGTGCTGCTTGCACTTGACAAACAGACGCGGCATACAGGCAGAATCGTTACATCTTCAATCGTGATTGGCATTGCGCTTATTGCGATTGTTGTATTCGCGGCGGTGGTGTAAGATGAAGACATTGAATTTAAAACTGACAGGATTGAGCGCAAAAGTGCGACCAATAATCAAGGTCGATGGCGAAATATTGCAAGCAAAGAAAAACGATTTCGGCTCGTTTGAAGCAAGTCTGCAAACAGAAAAGACCGCCGTAGAAATCGAAATCGCACGCGAGAACGAACTTTTGGCAAAGTTTTGGTGGCTGTATGCCTTGATTTCATTTCTTGTAAGCATTTTTGGAATTTTTGAACCGCCTTATGACAGAAAGTGCATAGTTATCGACTACAAAACAGTTGTACAGCTTGGCGAAGGCAATAGTGAATTAACCATCAAATTCAACAACCTTTCATCAAGCGGACGTGCCTGTGAAATTGAAACATCATGTCAGATTGAAGAGGTTGCAAACGAGTACCGCGTCGACAAAAAAGCAAAGACAAGGTGGAGAATTATTCTGGCTGTAAAAATCCTTTTTTGGATTGCGGCAGCAATACTGATTGGAATTTTAATATCTAAAAAAGCATAAGGAGGGAAAAATGAAAGTATACATTAAAAACAAATTTTGGTCATGGGGCGGCGGCTCGTCAGTTGTCAACGAGAAAAAAGAGCCTGTTTTTCAAGTAAAAGGCAGAGTATTCAGTATCACAAAGGTCAAATACGTCTGCGATATGGAGGGCAAAAGGCTTTTCAAGGTGCGCAACAAATGGTTCAACTTTTTTGTCCACAAGGCATACATTTATGACGAAAACAAGAAAAAGATTGCCACAGTAAAAGACAAGTGGTTCAACCTTAATGGTGAGTACTTTGTACTAGGATACAAGGACGAAATAAAAATTGAGGGCAAATTTTTCGGGCTTTCATCAAAGATATTGAGAAATGGCCAGGTGATAGGCTCAATCAAAAGGCAGTTCACCATCATCAATGATGCCTTTGAGCTTGACGCTGATGAGGCTGACATGCCTTTCCTGATTGCGCTTGTCATTGCACTTGACAATATTGTCGACAAAAAGTATAAGAGTTGATTTTTAAAAAAGCATATTGTTTTTAATATGCTTTTTTTGCGTCCGCTTGACATGTTTTGAAATAAGCACTATACTTAAAAAAGATAAAAATGAGGAAACAAATGATAAAGGTATTCGCTTCATCAAATAAGCATAAAATTGCAGAGGTCAAAGAGATTTTAAAAGATGATGAAATCGTCACCTTGGCAGATGTTGGCTTCGTAGGTGACATTGATGAAACAGGCACGACCTTTCTTGAAAATGCACTGATAAAAGCGAGAACCATCAGTGAGTTTTTGAAAGAAAAAGGCCTTGACTACCCTGTCCTTGCAGACGACAGCGGGCTGTGTGTTGAGGCGTTGAACGGCCAGCCAGGCGTGTACAGCGCAAGGTATGCTGGCAGTCATGGCGACAACGAAGCCAACAGACAAAAGCTGCTTGCCGCACTGCGCGACACTGGAAACAAAAAAGCATATTTTCAAAGCGTAATTGTCGAATACTACCCTGACGGCAGCTATATTTTTGGCGACGGCCGAACTTATGGACACATCACAGAGCGAAAAATTGGCAATGAGTCATTTTGCTATGACTGTCTGTTTTTCTCAGACGACTTGAAAAAGACCTTTGGCGAAGCAACACCGGACGAGAAAAACCAAGTTTCACACAGATATCGCGCGATGATGGCATTGCAAAAAAATTCAAATAGCACTGTCACAAAAAAGTGATATATAATTTATTTCCCCTATTTTTTTGTTGTTTTTAATATAATTAAAGAATTCTTTCAGGACGAGTACTTAGTTAGAGCTAACCCTTTGCAACAAGTAAGAATGTTTGTTTTATTGTTATTTAAAGCATACCCACATTTTTTATGAATGTATGTTGGTTCTGGTTCGGGTTGAAAATCCTCGAAAATAATCTTCACCACGCCTTTGCAAGGTGTGTGGCGCATCGATGGTAATACTTTGAGTTTAGTATGTATGTGCAAAGATTTTAATCTTTACATAAAAAAAGACCATCATGGTCTCTTTGGTGGACTGCCGGGGGCTCGAACCCCGGACCCTTCGATTAAGAGTCGAATGCTCTACCAAC
>CAMLUY010000100.1 GCA_946487985.1 uncultured Clostridia bacterium | reverse complement strand
CTTCTGGCTGTTGTTCAATCTGCTGAGTGCTTTCTTGATTTTCTGCTGGCTTTTCTGAGTCAATCTCAGTATTTTCTTTTCCATCGATATTGTCATCTTCTGTGCTGTTTTTATTGTCTTCTGGCATTGACACAACGCCAAACACAACTAATATTCCAGCCACAGCCATAATCAAACCTGAAACCATTTCATTGTCAACAGAAAAGCCGAAGCATTCGCCAATCGCATTCAACAGTACAACAACCGCACCTGAAAGTGCAGTCCAAAAACCATATGATTTAATTTTGTTTTTCATTTTCACGCCTCCTCATCAGTTCAAGCAGCTCATTCACCTGCTGACGAATGTCGTCCATAGCGTTCAAACTTTCGGTTAAAGCATCTATGGTTTGACGATAGGACTCCTCGCGCTTAGCGCTGTCTTTGAGCTGATAAAAAAACAAAAATACAAACAGCATTGCAAACACGCCATAGCCGACAATGCTTTTGATTAACTCTTCCCAGAAATTCATTTTGACTCCCCTTCTTTGCCTTTTAAAAGTTGACTGGCATTTTCCCCTGCCAGAAGAAGCTGAGCCGCCCGAATCAATCTGATTTTATTGTTGTCTGTGATTTTCAATTTGCCACGCCCAATTTAAGAACAAAATTATTGATTTTGATTTCGTCGTCATCGGCAACAATCTTTATGTCAAATTCGTTGCCAACAACGTTCGCAACAATTCGTTGAATTTGGTCCTTGCCGATGATGTTGTACTCGCGACTATCGCGCTCGCTTGAAATCACCACTTTGCAGTCACCGAGCGATTTGATGGTAAAAGATTTTATTCTCTTTCGCTTGCCGTGCAGACCGAAGTCTGTTTTTACCGACTGCCACAAGTTTACAAGCGAAGTGCCAAAAATCTTGCCGTCGCGAGTAAGCTGGCCAATCTTACCCTTGTACTGATTGCGAAAACATGCAACAAGCTTTGGAAGATATGGATTGTTGAGCGCAAGCAGCTCATTGATGTCAACACCTCGGGTGATGTCCACATGCTTGGTCGCAAAGTCATATACAATCAAAGCGTTGTTTACATAATCCCCACTTTCACAGCCAACCGCCTTGCCATCGCCAAAGTCGCACTTGCAGGCAAGATAGTACTTGCCCTCAAAGCATGTGCCAAACGAATTTGATTGGTCGCAATTTGTGAACAGTTCTTCGCAGTCAAGGTCGACATCGCTTACCGATGAGCCGTTGAAAGATTTAAGCCCTGTCCTTTCAAGAAAATACACTCTGTCGCCGCTCTGCGAAATTGTGTTTGGAAATATGTAGCTGTCAGATTTGTACTGATGAGCAATGGCGAACTCTTCATCAGCGCCATACAACGACACTTTGGTTATGCCATAGTCCCGAAAAATGTACACATAGTCATTGAACGCCACGAGTACATTAAGGTCGCCGCGCTCGTCGCTGAAATCCAGGTTTTTGGTCTTTTCGTCCGTCCAGTTTTCGATGTCAACGTCTTCATTGTACACAAGCGTGCTTGCAGCCGAAGCGGTAATTGCAAACAGCCTGCCATAGTGCGAGCAGCATGATTTAATCACTGGCGCGTCAGAAATAGTTTCAACGCCGTCGCCTGACACCACCATAAGGTTGCCGCCCTCGCCCGAAAGCAAGAGTGCGTCATCACTATTGCTGCGATAGTGGGTTGCATATGGCACTTCGGTAAAGGTATTCTCTATTGTCAATGTCAAAAATCTTTGCATAAACAAATTGTCATAGCAAATCAAATTTTCATTGTTGTAATAGAAAATATAGTAATAGTTTTCGTCCATTGACAAATTGTACCATTTCAGCTTCCAGATTGACTTTATCTCTGTGCCACGCAAAGTCACCAGCGATTCGTTTTCAACATCAGTCGTCGATGTTGGGCTTTTCAGTTCGGTAAAGCCGTATCCCGCTTGCAACGCACCGTCAGCCGTAATGAAATTGTACGACAATTTTGGCGATGCGTTTTTCTGCAAACCGTCATCGTTGCCAGCGTCAACCGTTTGAGCAAAAAGGTTGTACTCGAATTCCTTTTCTGTGGTCTTTCGCGTTTGAAGCTTCTTTTTGGTGAACATCAAATCCACCTCCTCCCAGGCATGCGCAACTCACTCTTGCGTTGCAACAGCACTTCAAGTGTGTTTTTGAACCTGTCGTCCCAAACATCAGCATCGTCAAACAGAGATTGCAAAAAGCAGAACTCGCGAGCAATGCCGTACGCATACACTCGCTCAGGCAATGACGATGAAAATTCGTCGTCTATGTCCATCTTTTCTGGCATAGTGGTATACTCTACCTCAACATTTCCAGCAAGCGCCATCAAATAGCTGTCAAACACCTTGAATCTGACCGGCCTGCCAAAAGTGTCACGCACCGAGATAATTTTAATCGGCTGAGATGAAAACTGAGTAAAATTCAGCTTAAAATCGGTAGTTTTCAAACTTTCCGCCTTTAAAATAGGCAGATATTCACCTGCGATTTCACTGTTGACCAAATTGAAGCATTTTACAAGGTTGTCGACCTGAGCGCTCTGCTCGTCAGTCAACGTTCCATCAATGGCTGTCGCAAGGTCGCTGTTTCCAAGAAAATCACATGCAAGCTTTACAATATCTTTGACTTTCATAAAGCCTCCTTTAATAAATTTACCTGTCTTTTCAGCTCGCGTTCGTACACCAGCTGATTGTTTTTTTCAATCTCATTGATAAGTTCATCTCGGCGATGGGCACTTGTTTTGAGAGCGAATTCAATCGTGCGTGCATCAAGCTGCTCATATGGCACGGTAAAGCAAAAGCTGTCACGCCCCTGCGCGCTTGAATGCACCTCGTACGCCCGCCGATCAAGATTGTACAAAAGAAAATAGCTGTCATCAATCTCGCGCAGTCGCTGACAAATAAAGTACACATCATTTTTTATTTCAAGATAATTTTTCAAATTGACCTCCAAAATTGATAAAAAAGGCAAAAAATTTGAATTTTTTGCCTTTCCTATCACAAAAACAGATAATTTTTGTATTTTTTAGTTTTCAATTTATTCAGTTTGACCTGATGTATTTACAGTCACCTCAGTCTTGAACGGGTTTGTTACAGTTGACTTGATGCCTGAAATTTTTGCTTGTCCGCATGGCTTGTCGCAGATCAATTCTGCATATTTTACAAGGGTAGCGCTGTAAGTTGGATAGCCCTGATTTTGACGCAAAATGCGGCCATCTTCACCTTCAAGCCATTTCCAGTCGCAAAGTTCATGCATAGTGAAGTCGTTTGTATTAAGAAGGTACATTGTGTCATCATCAACAAAGCGGTCAGCAACAACTGGAATGCCGTTGTGAGTGATGGTCTTGTATCCACCTTCAAGCTCAGTTACGTCGATGTTGCGTCTGTATGCGCCAAGGTACTCCTGATATGCACGACGCACAGTGCTTGAACAAGTAATGAAGTTGATTTGACTGTCAACATTCATGTCAAGGAAGTCAACAGCTTGCTGAATGAGAATGTCTGAAATTTCAATTGAAGTTGTTGAAGTGTATGGTTTGAGCCAAGGATAGTCTGTCTTTGACACACCATAGATTGATGTTTCAGAAGAGTTGAAAATCTTGCCAAGACCTGAAATTTCAAAGTCTTTTGAGCCTTGAACATAGATTTTGTCGCCATTGTTGATAGTCAATGACTCGTTGCTTTCATATGTGAAAGTCTTGTTCACTCTGTCAACATAGACAATTTTGAGTGGTGCTGTATTTGATTTTGCAGAAGTTGTATACACGTCAATCAACATGCCTTCAATAAGGTTGTTGACCTTGTCGCATGTTACAGTCTTGCCTGACGCGCTTGACGCTGTCGCAAGAAGTCCTGTGCCATCGCCGTAAAGCATTCTGCCAAGGTTGAATGAGCTTGCCTTTACAAGCCC
>CAMLUY010000099.1 GCA_946487985.1 uncultured Clostridia bacterium | reverse complement strand
ATAATAAATGCAAAATAATTTAATGAAAAAATATTTAAAAAATAATTTAAAAATCATTTTTTTATTTTATTGAATTATGCTATCATTGAAACATAAAAGGAGTTGCACAATGAAAAAACTGGCCAAAAAAGAACTTGTTTTTGCAGTAGTGATATTTTTTGCCCTGATTTTTTCTTTTGGTATGAGCAGCATCGCTTTTACAAAAAACGGTGGTACTGCCGCTGCGCAAGAAGGCGGCCAAGCTGGCAATGTCAATGTTTCGCTGGTGTCACGCGCGGGTCTTTCTCTTGATGTCGGCAGCGGTGTGCAGTTTGGCGAGTATGGTTTGGCGTACAAAGCCAACTGGTCTGATGTTTCGCAAATGATTGTGTCATTCGCGCCAGATGTCAACAATCCTCCTGATGGCCAGTATGTTGGAGATGAAATTGTGTACGATATGTCAATTTCAGTACGATACAAACAAAGCTATCTTGACCAAACATATGATGACGCAGCTGTCATCGAAAATGTCTTTCAAAAGCGAGCTTTAACTTTGGACGAACTTGCAACTTTTGAGTACCATCATAATATTGATTTAGGTGTGACTGGCGATGTCAACGGCTCGCCAATGAACATTAAAGAATGGGGCATCTATCAGTTTGAAGTCACTGTCAATGGGCAAAGCACAACAAGCGCATACTATGCAATCGAGCCAACAGGCGTTGTGCTGAGCGCGCCAAGGATTGAGTATGTAGAGTCGACAAACACCAGCTATCCTCTGTACAGATTCAGTATAATCAATGCCGACGACTATAAATATATAGATAAGTCCACTTTGGTTTGGTTTGTAAAAGGCAAAACAAAGTCTGACACATATTCACTTCTTGAAAGTGACGCAGAAAACTATGCTGATGAATTTGGCAGCTGCAACAACTATCTTTTCAAAAGCTATGACAGAACTGGCACATCATTTCTTTTTGACAACAAAAATATAGGTGCAGAATGGGAAATCTGGTGCGAGTACAAATATCATAGCAGCGCAAACCCGCCACTGACGAGCGAGAGGAAACAAATTAAGACTGATCCAATTTTTGACTATTTTAATATAATTTATATCTTTATTGGCGTTGCTGCTGCGGTCATTATTGCAGTAACACTCACCTCATATTTCCACAGGAAAAAAGATAAAGTTTGGTAAAATAAAAATACTTTTAATATTAAAGAAAACAGACAGATCGTCTGTTTTTTGTTTTTAAAGCACATTATGCAGATTTGCGCCCATGAAGTGCAGATAGCTGTGGCAGTAAAATTTTATTTGCTCAATGGATACGCGAAAGGCATCGACATCATTGCTTGCGATGTAAAGTTTGAGTTTGGCGATTTCCTGACCTATTTCTTGGACTGATTTATGGTTGACAAGATAGCACATGCTTGATTCGTCTTTTGTCCAAGTATATTCAAGGTTGTCAATCGACAGGACAATATCCATGTTTTTAAGGTCATCGTATGTACTGACCTTGTCCTCTATTTCATAGCACATTTCCTGTATTTCATGCAGTGAGTTTGAAACGACCAAATCCTCAGCAAGGCATATGCCAACGAGAAGTAGTACAATCAAAATAAAATTTATTATGTGAAAAGGTTTCATGCGCTCACCAACCTTTTCCCCTTGAAGGTCATGCCCTCGCCTTTTTTCATTTGAATGTAGCCATTGCCCTGCTTGTCCACAGTCAGAAGAAGTACATCTTTGATAGGCGTGCTGCCAGCGTTTTGCTTGACAATGTCTGTAACTTCGGTTTCCTCAATACCTGCAAGCAAGAGGTTCTCTTTAATGCATTTGCCTTCACTGACAAGCACTATTGGCAAAAAGCTGTCTTCTGAGTCAATGTCAAGGTCGCCGTTTGTTGCTGGTGAATATTCTGCTTTTGGCATGACGCTGACCTTGCCGTTTGTCTCCATGATAGCATATTGAATTTGTGCAATAGAGAAATATCCGCATTCGCGAAGAGCGGCAAAGATGTCATCTGTTGAGAGGTTTAGTTTTTTCATGGCTTGATAGTCAATACCCTTTGGGTTGACAATGATTACAGGCTTGCCACTGATGATTTTACTGAACTTCATGCTTGAACGGCTGATGAGAGCCAATATAAAATGCAGGACAACAAGTGTCAAAAGCGGGACTACGCCATGCAGTACAGGCACAGACACCTCTGCCATCGGGATTGTTGCAAGGTCGGCAATAATAAGAGTAAGCACAAGCTCGAAGGGCTGCATTTGACCAAGTTGGCGCTTACCCATAAGCCTGAACACCAGAAGAACAATCAAATATATGATAATTGACCTGATAATTATTGTTAGCATGCACATATCTTGCGCAATAATTTTATTTTTAAACGCATTTTGCAGGCAAATTTAAAACAAAATCAGGCATGCTTTGGCTTTTTCTTTTTTCTGCTGGATTGAAGCCGCTGTTTCAAATTGACAAAGAAAAGGCGAATATTCACAAAGCCAATTACGCCAGCGAGAAGATAAAATGAAGTAAGGCTGACAAAGATGCCGATACAAATCGAGATAAACATTGGGAACACATATTCACAAAGGCTGACAACGAAAGCTGTCAATGCTGATGACGGCAAAATTATCAGGCAAAGCTTTAAAAGCGGGAACATCATATTGAAATTTGCCTTTGTTTTGCGTTTGAGCAGGATTATATTTAGAGTTGCGGTCACAAGGTAGCTGATGCCCATCCCCCACATGATTGAATTGACGCCTATTAAAGCTGGCAAAAACCACAGTGAAAGCAGCATGCAGGCTGCGCCAATGGCATAGTTCAAAAAGGTGCGCTTTTCAAAGCCAAGGCTGTTGAGAAGTGCTGATGAGATATTGGTCAGCCCCAGCGGCAGCAGTACCCAGGCAGCAGATTGAAGCAGCGTTCCGCTGAGAATGTTGTCATAAAGGAAAAGGCCTATTTGTTCACCCATGCCCAAGAACATAGGCACAAACATTGAGGAAATTAAAAGGGCGAAAAATACAGAAGATGTGATGCGCTTTTCAATGTGGGATTGGTCGTTTTGAGCGGCCGCTTTTGAAAGGTCTGGCACTAGCGCTGTTGAAAGTGAGCCGATGATGGTTGTAGGAATAAAAATCAAAGGAAGAGTCATGCCCACAGCTATGCCATAAAGTGAAAGCGCTTGGGCGTTTGTGTAGCCGATGGCAATCAATCTTGCTGGAATGATGAGGGCGACAATAGGTTGTATGAAAGAACCAGCAACCCTCATTGCTGTGATTGGCGACGACTGTTTGATGAGCGGACGCAGATATTGCCTGCTTGGCTTTTTTAGGCTGCCACCATAGTAGAAAAACAGCAGCATGACCAAGATTGCCGACAAGAGGCATGCGATTGTCATTGACCAGCCAAGATTGAGTGCGTTTTGGGCGGCTGAAAGCGTGTTGCCGATGAGGAGCGTGCCAAGCACGATATGGACAAGCTGCTCATAAAATTCGGTAACACAAAGCGCGAAATAGTTGCCTTTGCCCCACATTGCGCCTCGAAAAACCGAATAGATTGATGAAAAGACCAGGCTTGGCAGCAAAACAAGCAGCAGCTGATAACAAATGTCGCTTGTGAAAATCTTGCTGAAAAGGCCTTTGAAAATAAGCACCACTGAGCAAAGCAGCAAGGAAAGCAGCAAGGCATATAACAGCCCAGATGAAATCAGCGAGCCCGACTTCTTTTTGTCTTTATCGGTTGAAAAACCTGCGCTCATTCGAGAGATTATCAGTGGCAGACCGCTTGAAATCACTGTCAAAAGCACCATAAAGACCGACAATGATACTTGATAAATGCCCATACCTTCTGCGCCTACTGTTCGAGAGAGTATGATTCGAAAAACAAAGCCAAGTATTCTGGTCATTACAGAAAAAATTGTTATCAGTGCGACAGTTTTAAACAGAGATTTCATTGTGTACTCCTCATATATGTTACTCGGGCAGAATAAAATTTAATACACAGCGGGAGAAAAAAATGAAAAAAGAATACAACCAAATTTATATTGTACAAGAGGGAGATAA
>CAMLUY010000098.1 GCA_946487985.1 uncultured Clostridia bacterium | reverse complement strand
GTTCCAGAATTGCTCTGGTTTGACTGGTGCAGTGACAATTCCAGCAAGTGTTACTGAAATGGGTTGGGCTGTATTTTCGGATTGCGTTAAATTGCAAAGAGTGAACTTTGAAAGTGGTAGCAAACTAGTTGCAATCGGAAATAATGCTTTCAATGGATGTACCGGATTAACACAAGTCGTAATTCCGTCAATGGTTAAAAATATTGGGCCAAACGCGTTTGCAGGTTGCACAAGCCTTGCAATGGTATTCATTGACAGCAGCACGATAGCATCAGGTCTGACAAGCGCAAGCGTGTACGGCGGACTGATTGCAAATGCTGACACAGTTTACATCAAGACAGGCATGACACCTGCAAGTTGGCTGAGTGCAAACTACTCAAAACTTTCAGCCTCTGACCAGAGCGGCTATGACATGTACATCAAGGGCGAGCTGATTACAGACTTCCAGTTTACCGACAACGGAACAACAGCATCACTTGTGAAATACACGGGCAGTGCATCAAGGGTGACAATCCCATCAACGATTTCAAAGCGCGTTGTTGGCAGTACGGCATACTACATCGTGGGCAGCGACCTAACGGTTACATCAATTGCAAGTGCGTCAAGCTCAGCAAATGGTGCATTCTACAACAAGACAGCCGTGAAGGGTGTGACCTTGCCAAGCGGTATGGCGACGATTGGTAACTATGCGTTCTACGGCGCTGGCTTGGAAAGCATCAGCTTCCCATCAACTGTAACAAGCATTGGTGATAGCGCGTTCTACGGGTGCAGTGGCTTGACCGGCACATTGACGTTGCCGGCAAGGTTGACCTATATTGGTTCGCACGCATTCTATAATTGCAGCGGACTGACCGGCACATTGACGTTGCCAGCAGGCGTACCATCTATACGAATCCTGACATTCTACAACACTGGATTTACAAAGTTGCAATTTGCATCAGGCAGCAAACTGACAAGCATTGGATATGAAGCATTCCGTGAAAGCAGCCTGGCAGAAATCGATTTTACAAATGCAACAGCATTGACTGAAATCGGACACTATGCATTCTATGGCTGCACGGGACTGACAGATGTCAAAGTGCCAAACACCGTTGTTCATATAAGAGAAAGCGCATTCAATCATTGCGAAAATCTTGAAGAAGTCGGCATCGGCACAAACGTAACAAATATTGAAACAAACGCCTTTGCAAATTGTTCAAGTTTGACGACAGTATTCATTGACAGCAGCACGATAGCATCAGGACTGACAAGCGCCACCGCATGCGGCAACATTCTTGCAAATGCAGATACAATCTACATCAAGACAGGCCTGACACCTGCAAGCTGGTTCAGCTCGAACTACTCAAAGCTTTCAACTTCTGATCAGACTGGCTATGACATGTACATCAAGGGTCAGGTATATACAGACTTCCAGTTTAGAGACAGTGGCACTACGGCTTCACTTGTGAAGTACACGGGCAGCGCATCAAGCGTAACAATACCATCAACGATTTCACAACGGGTGGTTAATGGCACAACGTACTATCTGGCAGGCAGCGACCTGACGGTGACATCAATAGCTAATGGTAGCGGTACAACCAATGGTGCGTTCTACGCGGCAAGGTCGACTTTGCAAAACGTGACCTTGCCAAGCGCTCTGACGCAAATTGGCGCATACGCATTTTATGGTTGCAGCAAGTTGACAAGTATCGACTTGCCAAGCACTCTAACGCAAATTGGCGCGTTTGCATTTTATGGTTGCAGCAAGTTGACAGACATTGACTTGCCGGCAAGCGTGATATCAATAGCGCAGAACGCGTTTACTAATTGCAGCAGCTTGGAGAGCGTGAGCATTCCATCTAACAGCAAACTTCAAAATATAGGTATTGCAGCATTCTTAAATTGCAGCAGCCTGCAAAGCATCAGAGTGCCAAGCACTATGAATCAGATAAGCACGGCAGCATTCAATGGGTGCATCAGTCTTAAAACAGTCACTATTGATGCTCCAAATATCGTAAGCTCACTTAATGAAATAACAGATTGTGGCGATCTTATCAACTATGCAGATATTGTGTACTTGGAGGGAAATGCCGCAGGGCTAATCACAACAGGATTCTTGCAATTGTTCACTGAGGTTGTGTCTGAGATAAATTTATATTACAAATACATTAATAACGCCAGCATTATCAGTGATTTTGAATTCACGATTGACTCTACTGCAAAGACGGCATCAGTAGTAAAATACACTGGCAGTGCCACCAGCGTGGCAATACCATCAACGATATCATCAGCTATCAGCGCAAGCGATTATGAGCTTATTTACATCAAAGGAGATGACTACAAGGTGACAACAATCGCTGATGCAACAAGTTCTTCACGAGGTGCATTCTACACAGCAATGAGTACACTGCAAAGCGTCACTCTTCCAAACACACTGACAAGGATAGGTGATTACGCATTCTACTTCTGTTATAGAATAACAAGTATTATCATACCATCGAGCGTTATCAGCATAGGCGAGTATTCATTCAATATGTGCTATGGCTTGAACTCCATTATCTTTGAACCAAACAGTAAACTTCAAACAATCGAAGCTCATGCATTTGACAATTGCTTTGGTCTTGAAACTATAACAATACCATCAACAGTTACAAGTATAGGAGATTATGCATTTAATGGTTGTTCTGTGTTGACCGACATAACATTTGCAGAGGGAAGCGTTCTTGAAACTATTGGGAATAGTGCCTTTAATGGTGCTAAAATAACATCAATAACCATTCCGTCAGAGGTGACCAGTATAGGCACAGCAGCATTCTCTGGTTGCACAAACCTTGCAGAGGTGTATATTGACAGCCCGGATATTGCGGCATCAATAACGAGTGCAAGTGCAAGCGGTGGCTTGCTCAACTATGCCGAAGTCGTTTATGTTGAATCAGGTACAGCCGAATCATATCTGCGATCATACTTTACAAACCTATATACCAAAATTACATCGGATGTATCAGGATACAGCAAATTTGTTGACCTTGGTTCTGTCGCGTACGACTTCACTTTCAGTATCAACAGCGCAGACAACACGGCAGCTGTGGTCAAATACACTGGCTCAGACACTAATGTGGTGATTCCATCATCAATCCAGCGCGTAGTTGTTGATGGAGTCACATACTACATTCGTGGCACGCAATATTCGGTGACTTCTATCGCGGATGGGTCATTTGATGCTGGCGCGTTCTCGTCGGTACAAAGCACTCTGCGCAGTGTAACAATACCGAGTACGATTACATACATTGGTGATTATGCGTTCCAAGACTGCACTTTGCTTTCAGGTGATATAGCCGATATGATTACTAATGTGACGCAAATAGGAATGATGGCATTTCGAAACACAGCAATATCTGGCTATATTTCGAGCCCAAGGCTTATCGTTATCGGCGAGCAGGCATTCTATGGTTGTACTGAACTTACGGGGATAAGCCTTTCTCAGAACGCTTCACTTGAAGGCATTGGAAATTATGCATTCTCAGATTGTACAGGTATGACAATGATTGCTCTTCCGGGGAGTCTGATAGCCATTGGTGCAGGAGCGTTTTCAGGTTGCAGCAATGCAGTGTTTGAAAGATTGGATTACCATGAAACAAGTCAGCTGGAATCGATTGGCGAAAGTGCCTTTTCAGGTTGCAGTAAAATGACAATTTTTAAAGTGCCGAGTACAGTAACATTTATTGGCGATTTCGCGTTCAGCGGCTGTTCAAGTCTGACTAGCGTATATATTGATAGTGTAGATGTTGCGGGTGGGCTGTCAAACAAATCAGGTCTTTCACAAGGCGGTATACTCGCATATGCAGATGATGTTAATATAATAAGTACCGCAATAAGTTATTTGCCGTCAGGTTTCTTAAATTACTTCAAACTGCGCAGTTCGTCTGGCGAATACTATTGGTATGTTCCAAGATAATCAGCAATCAATGTTGGTTTGCAAAAAAATCCTGCAATGAAAAATAGCAGGATTTTTTATATGCTAGCGTTTTGAGCGGGTGTTGTATTGAGATTTTGGATTGGGAGAGAGCATGTCTTGATTAGAACTGCGCCTTTATTTATTATGTTATATATTAGTAAAAAATATAT
>CAMLUY010000097.1 GCA_946487985.1 uncultured Clostridia bacterium | reverse complement strand
CATAGTCGGCTATGTGGCACCATCAGCAGTATTAAATGAAACCAACAATACTTTTACAAACTGTGAAATAATCTATTAATATTCACAATAATTTCCGATTGTGTACAAAAAACATGCACAAACATATTTATACATATAATAATTCTTGACAACAACATTCGATTTTGTTACAATTTAAATATAGGGTGAATATATGGAAACAATGTTTTGGATTTGGCTTGCAATAATGGCCGTTACAGTAATTATTGAGATTGTTACGCTTGACCTCGTGTCAATTTGGTTTGCTTTTGGTGCTGTTATACCTTTTATCTTGTCAGCAATCGGTGGGATCGCTATTGAAATCCAAATAGCAGTATTCGTGGCAGTCAGCGCGCTTCTGATAATCTTTCTTCGCAAAAATGCGCAAAAACTTTTGTTCAAAAATATGAATCAAAAGACGAACGTCGATGCGTTTGAGGGGAAGAAGGTCAGACTCCTAGAAGACACAGACTTTGAACATAACGGCAGTGTAAAAATCAATGATGTGACATGGACAGCAATCAGCGAAAGTGGGGAGCTTATAAAATCTGGTCAGCTTGTCGAAATAAAAAAGGTCGATGGCAATAAACTGATCGTGATACCTGTCAGCCAAGACACAGAAAAATCATCTGGGAAAGAACTTGAAGAACAGTCTGCTGAAAACAAAGCAGAAAAATCAGACGAAGATACTTCAATTCAAACAGAACAACAAATTCAAAAATCCGAGAAAACAGAGGAGGGTAAAAAATGAGTCCATGGGCTATCGTATTGATTGTTATTGGCTTATTACTGCTCATCAGCCTGTGCTTATCTGTTCGTATTGTTCGTCAGGCAACAGCTGTTGTAGTAGAGCGCCTTGGCAAATATCGAAAAACACTTGACACAGGTGTGCATGTAGTGCTGCCATTTTTCGACAGAACAAGCAAGCCAATTTCATTAAAGGAAATCGTTGCAGATTTCAAACCGCAGCCAGTAATTACCAAAGACAACGTAACAATGCAAATTGACACTGTTGTGTATTTTCAGATTACTGATGCAAAACTGTACACATATGGTGTAGATCACCCAGTACGCGCTATTGAAAACCTGACAGCAACAACGCTTCGTAATATCGTTGGTGAGCTTGAGCTTGACCAAACTCTGACCTCACGCGATACGGTCAATTCAAAAATGCGTATGATTCTTGACGAAGCAACAGACCCTTGGGGGATTAAAATCAATCGCGTAGAGCTGAAAAATATCCTTCCGCCAAAAGATATCCAAGATGCCATGGATAAGCAGATGAAGGCAGAGCGCGAACGCCGTGAACAGATACTTCGAGCCGAAGGCGAAAAACGTTCAAGCATTTTGGTCGCAGAAGGCGAAAAGCAGGCAAAAATTCTTCGCGCCGAAGCAGACAAAACAGCGCGAATTCTTGAAGCTGAAGCCAAGAAAGAAGCGCTTATTGCCATAGCCGAAGGCGAAAGCAAAGCCATTGACCTGATCAATTCAGCCAGCCCAGATGCCGCGTACATCACACTGCAAGGCTTTGAGGCTTTGAAAGCGCTAGCTGATGGCCAGTCAACCAAGATAATCGTGCCAAGTGAAATACAAAATGTTGCAGGCCTTTTGACAAGCATTACAGAAACCATAAAAACAGATAATATAAAAATCGAAAAAAGCAAATCAAAGGCAGGGCAACCAAAAATTGAAAATGACAACAAAAAATCAGAGTGAAAACTCTGATTTTTTTTAAAATCATTTGACAGTTTTACCCTAATAGTATTAAATTATATGTAGGGGGTAAAAATGAAAAATATGAAATCAACATTGATGTATCTTTTGAACATCATACTCGCAGTACTGACATTTGTCTTTCTTTCTCAGTCGTACATAGCATTTGATATTGTTGGACGAAACTTGGGAAACGTTACAGGCTATGATATTATTGGCAACTATTTTGAAGGAAACGGCACTCAGGTAATGATGGCTTTGTCGAACTTGATCGTTGCAATCATTGCAGGCTTGGTGATCTTGACAAGCATTTACTGCCTGCTTGCAACATCTGGCGTAATCAAAAAGCCAAAAGCTTTCGGCCTTATCAAAACTATCACTACTTTGCTTTCAATAGCAAGCTTGGTGTTTGCCGCTATCTCACTGTTCTGCACGATCGGAGAGATCTCAGATTTGTCGCAAGGTGATACCGGCTATAAAATTGGTTGGGCTATTATTGTCAATTTGGTGCTCAGCGTGATTTTGCCGATTTCTTCTTTCCTTGGCGCAAAATTTTCTAAAAAATAAATATGAACAAAAAAAGCACGCATGCGTGCTTTTTTTGTTGTTCTAATAAATCATGCTCTGTTTTGTTCTTTCTACTATTTTACTCATGCCTAAGCGATTCAACAGGGTCAAGCTTGGCAGCTTTTGAAGCAGGGTACAACCCGGCAAGAACGCTTATTAATATGCTCAGCCCCAAAGCGATTAGGAAATAGTACCACAGCATTGAAATAGGAGCAAATCCTAAAACAGCATTGAATACGATAGTCAATACACCGCCAAGGATCAACGATAACACAATTCCCACAATTCCGCTCAAAACGCCTACTAAAAAGCTTTCGGTGCTGAATATCATCTTGATATCTTTTTTGCGAGCTCCTATACTTTTCAAAACGCCAATTTCTCGTGTTCGCTCTGAAACGCTCATGTACAGCACAACTAAAATCATTATCATCGCAACCACAAGTGATATTCCAGAAATGACGGCCAGCGCAATCGAGAAGGTGGACATCATTTCGCTAAACATTGACGCTAGCTGTTCCTCAATCGAACCCGAAAGGTCAGCGCGGTTTTTGCTAATATAGCTATTGATTGCGTCAGTAGTGGCTTTGCCATCGGTTTTAATAAAGAGCAGTGATGGCTTGATGCCAGTTTGAGCTGCGCCTTCCATTTCTTGCGCTTCCAAAACGCACTCATTAAGGAAATCGTAATCTATGTACATTACCATCATGTTGGAAAAAACAGATACGTCTACTATCGCAGATACGGTGACCTCTTTGGTAATTGGGAAGTTTTTTCCATCATATTTGAAGTTGATATCCAGCACTACTTTGGTCTGGTTTTCAACAACTTGCTCAGGGTCATCATAGCCAAACATTTTCAACGCTGCTCTCGATAACATAATTTCGTTTTGTCCGCTCATATGCCCTGTCTTTGACAATAGATTGTCTTCCGAATAATATGGCGGGGTAGTGTAGGCATAAAAAACATTATCTGTTACGCTTTCGCCTTGCTCAGGAGTGTACTGAACTGTTGCCGTTCCAATAGTAGGCATGCTGAACCCGTATGTAATATTTTTGCTCTCACCGCTGGTAATAATTTGAAAGTCGTTACCATTGTCAGTAAGAAAACCATTGAGCTCATCTACTATTTCAGTAATCTCACTTTCTTCAAACATCAAAGGCGTAAACATGCTTGTGTCAGTCAGTTTGTTGCCGTCTTTATCACGCCCGCTCTTTGAAATAGTGACATAGTTTGGGCTTGAATAACCTTGTGCCACATCATTAATATAGCCAGTCAAACCCGCCCCAAAGGACAACATCAAAATCAATGCAATCAGCGATATTGATACACCGATTGACATAAGCAGGTTTTTTGTCTTGCTTGCCCACATGTTATGGAAAGACAATTTTAAAGCTGAGAAAAAGGACAGGTGACCATTACGCTGCTTTTCAAATTCGGCATTTTGCTTGTCTTTGTCCTCAATAAGCTCTGATGAATTTTCGCTCTTCTTGTATTCAGCATTCTTTTCATCACGTATGATTTTACCGTCAGATATTTCAACTATTCTTGACGAAATGCTCGCTACTTTTTCGGAGTGGGTGACCATAATCACCAATTTATTATCCCTGTCTGCAATGTCTTTCAATATTTGAAGAATTTGCACAGTCGTATCGCTGTCTAGCGCACCTGTTGGCTCATCAGCAAGAATAATATCTGGGTTGTTGATAAGCGCTCTCGCAATGGCTACACGTTGCTTTTGTCCTCCCGAAAGCTGGGTGGGCTTTTTCTTGACATGGTCCTTTAATCCTAACTTGCTCAAAATCTCCATCGCGCGTGCATTTTTGACGCTATCTTTAACATTTGACAGCGTCAAAGCAATCGTGACGTTATCTAATACAG
>CAMLUY010000096.1 GCA_946487985.1 uncultured Clostridia bacterium | reverse complement strand
TTTGTAAAGTGTTTTTTCATATATTTTTAGAGATAATTCAGTCTTCATGTTTTGGAAAAACAATTACATAGCGTTGAGGCTCATTGCCTTTACTGAGAGTTGTAACTCTTTCGTCGTCTTGCAACGCTGTATGAATAATTCGGCGATCACTTGCATTCATTGGAGCAAGCTTCATATATCTGCCCGATTTTGCCACTTTTTCAGCTGTGCGCTTTGCAAGCTCTGTGAGGGTGGTGACTCTTTTTTCTTTAAAGCCACCAATATCAAGCAGCAGTTTCTTTTCTGTTTTGCCGCATACGATTGTCAAGAGCCTGCTTATTGCAAAGAATGCATCGCCTCTACGACCAATCAAATCGCCTAGGTCTTCGCCTTCGACGCTGTAATGAATGTATTTATCGTCTTCTGTGACATTTATTGTAACAGTCTTTCCTGCTGCTTCAAAGAAGCCTTTTAAAAATTCGTATGGGTCAACTTCTTTGTCAATGCGCGACTTTGCGGCTGATTTTGAACTATCCTCTTGAACCAGGGCTACGTCCGATTGCTGAGATTTTTCTTTTTTCGGTTTTTCTGCCTTTTCATTTTTATTGTTTTCTTTTTGTTCATCAAAGAACTTTCTTTCATCGACAACAAACTCTTTGGTTTCAATATTGTCTGATTTTGCAGGCTTTTTTTGATATTTTTCACGGGCATCTTCACTGATTGTGACGATTACCTTTGCCTTTTTGAACAGTCCACCTTCATTGATTACCTTTATGTCAACGTCATCGCGCGACGCTTTAAGCTCGAAAAGCGCGTTTTCAATGGCTTTTTCGATTGTTTTTCCTATTCCTTCTGCTGAATACATATCTCCTCCCATTTTTATCTTTGTTGTATGATTTTTGCCAATAAACTGGATTTATTTGCTTTTATCTTTTATTTGGCTTTAATTTTTTATTTTTATATTATTGTAAATGCAATATATCATTAAAATTTACGTGAATAGTCGATTGTAACTTGATTTTTGCTTTCGTCCTTTTTTGCTTTTCGTTCAGTAAGTTTATCAATAATGAAAAGCTGTAATGGCAGCAATATTGTTGATACAACCTGACCTGTCAGCATGTATATTGCAAACACGCTGTTGTAGAACAGAGCGAAAATACCAAGCATTACTGGAACAATAATCTGAACCCACTTGTTGCCACCCTTCATCTGAACTTCAATGCCTGCCTTGCGGTTTTTACGCTTTGTATGGTTGTTGCTGATAAATATACTGAGTACTGAAACTGCTACGCAAAGCAGCGGCAATATATAGTATCCATTGGCGCGGCTTCGTGCGTCTTTAAGTTCTGGCATGAACGCGTTGTAGATTTCCTCTTCGCCTTCCACGACATTGTCTTTACCCATTTGACTTTCAAGAGTACTGTAACTGATGATTGACTTTGAGGTAGGTGAGTCAGCAATCCAGATATTTTCAATCCACAAGAAGCTGTCCTGTGTTGCGTCGTATTCTGCAACTACGTATTCCATTGCCACGTTTTGTACAGCCGTTGACAAGTAAAGTTCATTCATTACCGGCTGTCCGTCATCGCCAATAATTGGTTGCCCATCTTCGCCGATTGCAGGAGTTGAGCTGATGATGATTTCTTTGCTGCCTGGTTCGTCGCCTTCCTCATATACTGGGAAAATCTTGTGAATCAGGCTGAGAATGTTTGCATTTGATGTAATTACTATTTCAGTTGGGTTGTTATTTTCGTCTGGCTCGCCAGGAACTGTTGAAGAAAAGTCGTCTTTGTACGCTGTCGATTGCAGCACGGTGTAAACGCGCGCTCCGCTTTCATCTGTAACAAATTTGCCATCAATCTTTTGATATTCCACCAAAGAGATGGTCTTTTCTTCGCCCTCGCCACTGACAATAAAGCCAAGGCTGTCATACTGAATAAATTTGTCAAGTTTTTCGCTGTCAGAGTAATCGCCAAGATATTGGTCTGCAACATTGATACAATTTGCATAGCCGTATTTGAGGTTGTCATAGTTTGATGCGATCTTGTATGCGCCCATTGTGTTGAGCCCTGAGAACAGTGTGAAGAATATCACAAGGTTCAAAATCATGATGACCAACATGACAAGACAGCCAACGTAGTACGACCTGCCATAGTATTTTCTGTAAATTTCGTTTTGCTTTTGATTTAAAATTTGGGGCTGATTCGCGTACTTTATTTTTACCTTTTCAATTTCTGGCTGCATTTGCAGTTGCACGGCGTTCATTTTTTGTTGGTTGTATCTGTTGAAAGTGTCAACGACTGACCAAATAAGCCTGATAACAACTGTCAGAAAAATGATAGCCAGCACATAGTTGTTTGTCACAGCCTCGAAAGCCTTGATGACCCCTATCCATGCACCTGACGGTTCGCTGATAGAAAGTAGTGTGCCTAAAAAAGCCATTTTGCATCTCCTTTAATGTTTGCTGGAAGTGGGTCATAACCACATTTCTTTTGGAAAGGGTGACATCGACAAATACGTTTCAGCCCTAAAAAGATTCCCTTGAAACCAAACTGGTCAATCGCGTCAAGCATATAGCTTGAACAGGTTGGCGAGAATCTGCAAGCGTGCGGCAGTAGTGGCGAAATGCACCATCTATAAAAATACACAGGCAGTTTAAATATGCTAAGAAAAAAAGCTTTAATCTTTTTCATTTGTTGCGCGCGCCGCTTTGCAAAGATTTTGATTGGCCTTCCTTCAATGGCAATGATTGAGAATTGTCTATCTCAGCCTTATCTGACTGTTTTGGCATGCTCGCCTTGGAAAAAAGCTGAATTATTTGATTTTCAATCTGGTCAAAATCAAGTTCGCATGCACCAATTCGCGCTTGAAGCACATAGTTGAAGTGCTTTTGAGGCAACTGATGAATTCTGACAATTTCTTTCAGTCTGCGCCTAAGAAGATTGCGTTTGGTTGCCTTTCCCTCTTTTTTAGATATTGAAAAGCCTATTTTATAATCCTCAAACCTGCTTTTTGCAACATAAAGATTGAAGTTTTTGGTTGAAAATCTTTCACCCTTGCGAAAAATGTAATTAAACTGCTTGTTCTTTTTCAGTCTGTGGTCTGACCTTTCTTTTGTGCTGTTATGCTGAGAGTTTTTTTCTTCCACGATTTCTTCTTCTTTTTAAAACGTTTCGACCGCCATTGGTTCTCATTCTCTCTCTGAAACCATGAACCTTACTGCGCTGTCTTTTCTTTGGCTGATAAGTCCTTTTCATGTGTGCCTCCTTTTATAATGTAACTACTTTATTATAATTGTTTATTGACCTTTTGTCAATTATAATATTTGTTTTTCAGTCCATTGCAGTGTAATTTCTTTTTTCAAGTTGACAATTTTTGCAAGGCCAATCGCCCAATAAAATTGCAGGGCAGTCTTTTACAAGATGCGCAACAAAAAAACAGCCGACGTTTTTTATCGGCTATTCTTTAATTTGAGCTGTAAAATTGTGCTGTTTTCGTAATGAATTGGCGCTATTTTTGCAATTTGAATGACAAATATATTATTTCAAACAATCTATTAAAGATTGTGATTTCTGCATGTATTGACTTTTGCCTTTTTAAAAGAAAAACTTTTAAGTTTCAAACATCTATGCCTTGTTAGTGCTGCCCCAGCCGCGGTCGCCGCGATTTGATGAAATTTGCAAAAGCTCCTCATAGGAGATTTCTTGAACCTTCATCTTTTCCACGCGGTGAACAATGCCCTGTGCAATGGCTTTCTTTGTGCTGTAAAAAAGTATTTCACCATACTTGTCCATCAGATTTCGATAGTCAGCGTCATGCTTTTCTGAAAATGTTTTTTCATCAATGTTTGTATTTAACAACACAAGAGGAATGTCGTTTGCATTTGTAATCGCAATTTTGATTTCACCGCGATAGCCGCTGTCAATAACGCCTGCGCTTTTCTTTATTCCCTTTGAACCTGTTGATGAGCGCTCCTCAATCTGCAAATAAAATTCAGGGCTGCTTGCCCAAGCAATGCCCGTTGGCACAAGCGAAGTTTGATGAGGCTCGATTAACATATAATCTTCATCAAAACATGCAAAGATATCATATCCTGCATTTTCATCTTCTTTATTGAAAATAATTGCGTTCGGCTTTATTTTTGCAAAATAAATATTTTTTTCATTTTCAAAATAGTTCATCTTCTCGCTCCCTGTTTTTTATTATTATACAATATTCAGTTTCAT
>CAMLUY010000095.1 GCA_946487985.1 uncultured Clostridia bacterium | reverse complement strand
CCAATGATTGGGTGGCCCAGAAAGGCGAGGTGGGCGCGTATTTGGTGGGTTTTGCCTGTCAAAAGTTCAATTTCAACGACACTTGCGCCTGCCGAGGACTTGATGGTATTAAACATGTTTGATATTTTTACGCTGCCCTTGACGGGTGATGAAAAGATTTTCACCTTGCTTTCCTCAGCGTTTTTCACAAGAAAGGCGGACAGTTTTTGATTGTGAAAATTGGTCGCGCCTACTACTTCGGCGAGATAGCGTTTTTCAACCAGTTTTTGTTTGAACGCTTGCAGCAGCGCCTGTTGAGCACTGGGATTTTTTGCAAGCACCAAAAAGCCCAGTTGTGTTACGGTCAAGCCTGTGTACTGCCAGAGCGTCAAGCCTTTCGGCAACGCCTGCTGTGCCTTCGACCTCAATTCCATAGGGCTTGTTGACAACCAAAATGTTTTGGTCTTCAAAGACAGCTTCAATTTGCTGTTCATTCGGTGCAACTTCGCCTGAGTAGAATGCGGTGATTTCGCTGCCACTGCAAACTTTGATGTTGGATGAAACCTTTCCGCCATTGACGCGGACATCTTTATTTTTGACCAGTTTGTTTGCCTGCCCAAAGGAAAAACCTTTGCCTGTCAGTGCGTCAACAATCCGCATATCTTTGTCCACTGTAAAAGTTATTTTTTCCATGCAACTATTTTACAATATTTGGACCAAAAAATCCATTCATTTTGCCATGCTTTTTTGAATAGTATATATTAGTTTTGCTTGTAATTTCTGAAAGGCAAATTATTTAGGGGGAGAAAATGAACTTACTGCATTTAGAGGGCAACACCCTCACCATCAAAGGGGCAACAAAAATCATCTCGGCAACGCCGACGCAGGCCGCTGTTGAAACTGGTGAAAAAGCTATTGTTGTCACAGGCACAAACATAGAGGTAAAGAGCTTGAACCTTGACCAAGGCGAGGTGGTTTTTGAAGGCAACTTTGCGATAATCAAACTTGAAGCCAGCGTGAAAAAAGTGCCACTTTTGAAAAGGCTGTTCAAATAGTGCTGTACCCAACACTTTCTCAGCCGCTTGTTTTTCTTGTAATTGCATTGACAGGTCTGATGAGCGGAGCGTTGTTTGACCTGTTTGGATTTTTGGCATTTGCAAGCGGCAACGACAAGCATTCAAAGATTTTTTTTGATTTTCTTGCCACTATTTTTTCATTTGTCCTTCTTTTCCTGGTCAATTTGCAAGTAAATTATGGGCAGTTTCGATTGTTCGTGCTGCTGGCGTTTTTCCTAGGGTTTGTTTTGCAGCGCTTTTTGTCAAAAATATTGTGGACAAAATGCGTGAAAAAATGGTATAATTCTTTCAAGGAGATTCGCCTTGCAAGAAAAAAACTCAAAAAAGAGAAATAGCATTCTCATCGTTATTGGGCTTGTGCTGCTTATTGCGATTGTGGTCATCACTTCAATTGTGCTGAACTTTAAAAAGCAAAAGCTTGAAGACATGGAAGACCAAAATCAGCAGATTGAGGACACTTTGCCTGAGGAAGGCGACCAAGATGTTGTCGGTGGCGATGGGCAAACCACAGCCTATGTTTTATGGCAATAAAAAACTTTGCATTATTGAAGCGAAAACACAAGTTTACTTTGTGCACTTCATGACTGCAAAGTTTTTATAATTATTTTTCAGAGTCTTCATCAGTAATATCAGCCTCTTTAATTTGCATATTGGTATCAAGTTGAGTGGCTGATTTTTCTGCTCTATTGTTGCTTTCCGCGCTTATAGCAGAATTTTCTTTGGAAACAGAGTCTTGAATATTCGCGGTATCATCCATTTCCTGCCCGTCTGGTTTTTCTGGGTCCGAGCCATCGTCTTTTTTGCCATCTTCGGCTTTTTTCTTTTGATTGTGCTGAGGGTGAAAAACGCTTAATATTTTACCAAGCACAAGAATAATTTGGGAACAGTGGTCAAGAGAGTATCTTTTCATCAAGCTTTTGCCAAAGATAATCAGAGCAGCGATCACTGCCGATACAAGCGAAGCGATGATTATTGTTAGAAATTCAGACATTGAATCGTTTATGAGCGCAGCAGTCACTGTTGCACCAGCCGCACCACTCAAAATGCTGCACACGTCACCAACGATGTCGGCTATAATGCTTGCCACACGGTCAGCGTTTTTGTGGAGCATAATGGCTTCTTTTGCGCCGCGAACTTTTTTCGAGGCCATTGCGCGAAAAGGTTTTTCTTCGCAGGCGGTCACGGCAACACCTATCATGTCAGTGATGATTGCCACGACAGCAAAGACCAGAATTACAATGATTGAAACAGCAATACCAGCGCCAGACAGAGCGATTTCGCTGAGTACACCAAAAGCCATGGACATGGTAAAAGATATTACAAGCACCAAAAGAGGCCATCTGAAATATTTTTTAAATCTTGACGGCGACTGTTTTTTTGACGTCGACATTTTTTCATTCTCCTTTTCAGCGCCTGCAAACCTGTACGCCGCCACCACGGGCAAGCCTGCCGCCTGGGAAAGTTCTGGTGGCGGCAGTGAGAATTCATCACCGCATCAAAACCCCAGCATTTTCAGGCAACAAACAGGTTCGCAAGACAACTGTATACAAAAGAAAGAGCCATGATTGGCTCTTTTGAAGACAGCAAAATCAGTAAACCTTGTGTCATAGGTTCGGTCGGATTTCCCATTCTCGCACTTTCTGTCACCAGAGAAGCAGTTTCCTTTTAAGCAAGAAATAACACCGAATCGCCACTGAGATCACACTATAATCCTGTTTCTGCCTGCAAAATGCAACAGTCTAGAAGTTTTCCTTAACAATTGTTCCCGCTATTCTCTTGTTTTGCAGTCATAATTTCATAGGCAGGCGGCAGCCCCATCGGCCAATAGAGTTGACGCGTTGATACCTAATCCCGAAATGACCACTCAAAGTAGGCTACGCTGCACACGGCTCTTACCGCAATGCAGGTTCTTTCCCAGAGAGTGTTCGCTCAAAAGCTTGCACCCTGTTGGGTCTCCGCGAAAATTGGGTCGTCATGCTGTATGCCATTACAGCTCGCCCAATAATCTTAACTTCCAGCACACACCCCGGTTTGGGCAACCAAGGCAGGCACCAGAAACTTCATCGATATGCCCGTTGACGCTATTACTTCGTCTTCCTAGCGAGTCGAATTGACTAGAATACTGCATCTTCACTATATATTATATCACATTTATTTCAAATTTGCAACAATGAAAAATATTTTTGCGTGTTGGCGTGTTTATTTTGGTTTTGAAGTCCAATAATAGAAATATCAAACTGTCGATATTCCACTTCTAACCTTTTGCTTGTAACAATATATCAATACATTAATTATAGCTCAGAATGGATAACCGACCTTGAAACAATAAAAACGCTTCTTCCAAATGCTAATTTTGATTCAATCACTAAAATCTAAATAAAAGTCGCAGAATTTCTGCGATTTTTTTGTCCAAAAAAACAGAATATCTGTGGGGTATTGGTTTACAAAATAAAAACTCAGCCTAAAAAATAGACTGAGTTTGGAATAATGCACCAAGAGTACGGGTTGTAATTACTGATTGGGCAACAATGGCCTTTTAATCAAACTTGCAAGCAAGGAACGACACAGACATTTATATGATGCTCATCATTCTGATATTATTTTACACACAAAAGCATGAAAAGTCAATACTTTTTCAAAAAAATGTGGCATATTACAGGCAAAGAAATAAAAAAAGATTACGATTCGAACCTTTCGTTCATATCTTGCAGATGCAAGACCAAAGTAACCTTTCATATACAATATAGCACAATTATATAAACATGTCAATAATTTTTAAAAAACATTAAAAAGAGTGAAAACGTGGCATTGTGGCATGCCGGTGAAGGGAGAGTGTACCAGCGTTTCGAGTTTGTCGCATGAAAAAACCAGAGCGAAACCTCTGGTTTGAATGATAATGATACCTTTTTTGTTACCTCCTTATTGGTGTCAAAATTGGTGTCAAACTGATTTTGCGATTTTTCAAAAATCGCTAAAACCCTTATAAATAAAGGGAAAAATATGGCTCCCCAGGTAGGATTCGAACCTACGGCCTATCGGTTAACAGCCGAGCGCTCCACCACTGAGCTACTGGGGAATATCAAAGTTTGCAGAAATATATTATCAAAAAAAATCAGGTTTGTCAATGATTTTTCACATTTTTTTACAGTTTTTTCTTATTAATATTGTATGCTGCATTTCTTTGCAAGAGTGCAAATTTGATTTCCTGTGTTGAGTGCCGTCTTTTGTGAATAAAAAAATCGCCAAAGAAAGGCGATGTCAAATCAATAGCCATAAAATGCAGCTTGGTTTTTCAAACCACATTTTGGATTAAAGGTGGGAGATATGAGCAATCAC
>CAMLUY010000094.1 GCA_946487985.1 uncultured Clostridia bacterium | reverse complement strand
TGGAGGGTAAATGAGCATCAAGATGAGGATGGTTTCCATAATCATTGCTGCTGCAATCGCATTTTCAGTGCTTATTGTAGGCGTGTATGCGCTTACCAGTTACAGCGTGCCAATCAGCGGAAACATTGTTTTTGAAGTGGTTGAAACTGATGTATATGTGAACAGTGTAACTTTGAAAAATACAGCCAAGCAGCTGCCAAATGGTGGCTACCAGGCAACCGATGTAATCTTGACAGATTATTCAAACTGGTATGTACAGTCAAGTTCTGACATAGACATTTCAAATGCCAACGTATTTGCAGGACAAACTTTGGAAATAGATATTGATATGAACAGCACTACAACCAATCCAGCTTTTATTAAAGTCAAACTTTCATACCAAAATCTTCCAAGTTCAGTGACGGTCAACAGCACAAGTGTTTTTCTGAGGAACTCTATTTCATCAGTGTACAAAATTTTCATCAGAAATACCAGTGAAAACATATTCTCACTTTCAAGCATAAATTTGACTATATCCTTTGAAGAAATAAGCAGGATTTTGCAGCACGATACTACAAATGATTACTACTACGTAGAGATGGGCACATACCCGACAGCAACTGGCAACGAGTACATCAGATGGCGATATTTTTCAAACGGCAGCACACCATACACCTACAATGCAAGCACAGCGCCGTCAGGAATCGGATATTTCATACTTCAATCTGACCTTTCAGGCGTGCTCGATGCTGATGGACAGCAAAAACTTAGCTTGTCATTCAATAATGAATATTTGAGCAGTGCACAAAGTAAAAACGGTTGGACAAACATTCATGCAAACGACTATGCAACAAGTGCTGTCAGACAGTATATCAACGGCAATAATGTGTATAAAGACTATACCAGTATAACATCTGGATATGCGCCATCTGGCAGAATTTCAAACATGCTTGATGATCTGTACATTGACATTGAAGATGACTATGTTTATTCAATGATCACGCCTCGCACTTTGTTTGACCTATACGGCAACGCGGGCTCATCATCGTCAACGCCAACGAGCATTGAATTTCCTGTTTTTTCAGACAGTGCGACAGTTGTGTATGGCGGTATGGACACTGACAGATTCTGGATTCCATCATACTATGAGTTGAATGGGCTGTGTACTGATCGAACATATGCTGTAAACTATCATTGCCGCACCCCATATTACTTTTCACCCAGCATGCTTTCATCAAGCTTGTGTTATGTGTTGTCATCTGGAGATGTAATGTATGGCGGTTCCAGTGCAAACATTGTGCGATTTGCACGAGCAGCTTTCGAGATGAGAGTTTAATCAAAAAAAACAACGACACTTGTCGTTGTTTTTTTGCTGTCTGATTGTATTGTAAGAAAATATGTTACAACGATTTTTCGTCGTCAAAGCATGTGGCAAACCCGATTTTTGACGAGTGTTTTGTTGGGGGTTCTGCAAGATTTTTTGCAGACGCGATTACGTCTTCTGGTTGGATCGTCATGTCTGTAATGTCAGCACGTGCTGCCTGAAACTCTTCAACGCCTTGCAGCAGATTGCGCACATATCCTGCGTTTGAAAAGTTCTTTTGCTTTCTTGCCGCAGCAAGTGCAGCTCTGACTTCTTGCAGTGCGGTAGGTGTGATATTAAAGCCGTCATTTTTCATTGCGATATCAAAGATTTCCATCAGTTCGCTTTCGCTGTAATCGTCGATATCAATTGAGTTCGGGAAACGTCTCTTGAAGCCGATATTCTTTTCCAGCAGTGCGTCAAGTTTATCTTTATATCCAGCCATAATGATCAATGTTCTGTCTTCTGGTTTAGAGAGCTGTGCTTTGTAGAGATTTTCAACTTCGATCATCAATTGCGTAATTGCTTCTTGTGTGAAAGAGTCTTCATCGTCATTTTTTGGTGGCAGCAGACTGTACACTTCGTCAAGGAAAAGCGTGCCAAGCTTGGCTTTTTCAAAAATTGCCTGTACATTGCCAACTGTGTGTCCAACATATTTGCCTTTCAGCTGTGCACCGTTCAGTTCGACAAAATCTGGCTTTTTGATGATACCGGCGTCAAAAAAGGTCTTCGACATTGCCATTGCGACAGTGGTTTTTCCAACGCCAGGATTGCCGGTAATTCTGAAATTGCAATCAACTGCTTTATTCGGCAGCTTTTGAATAAGCTTTGTTTTTCGCAATATAGTCGAGCGAACGTTTGCCAGACCGACCAATCCAGAGAAGTTTTTCACGATCGCGTCTTCAACAGTAAGCAATTTGCGTTCATTTTTCCCGCCGGCAATTGCGGCAGCTTTCTTCTCGGCAGGCATTGACACTGCTTGTTTTGCATGCGCAATTGGCGCAGCCTGATCATTATTGTTGTCCTCAAAAAGCTCGTCTTGCTCGACAAAATATCCGCCAAAAAGTAATGGCACGTCTTTATAGTTGAAACCTCTGTTGTCAGAGATGTCGGTTTTCAGGCATTGCAGGTCAGACATCTTATCCTTGGTAAATTTGATGCAGAATTGTTTATATCTGCGCATTTTGTCAATAATTTCATCATTATCGAATGCTGTTTCGTCAATCATGCGTGAAATTTCATCAAAAATACCTTCGTCTTGTGGAAAGACGCGTTCAATGCAGTCAAAATATCTGCCTTCACCAAAATATACGTCAGAAATGACTGTATCAGCATTTGCGCCAAATTGTGCATAGATGTTATCAATGTCTTTTATCAGCACCGATTGTATTGCAAGTCCAGCCGCCTTTAATGTGGACACATATGCTTCAACCAATCTTTGCTTTTGAGCGCTGACAGCTTCATTGTCATTTAATTCAAAACGAAGCTTGCGAAAGACTTTTGTATTTTTAAATTTCTGCACCAGGTTTTCAATGTCGAATCCTTCTCCCTCGCAAACGTTGGCGATATACGCTGCTGGGCGCTTAACAAATTCATATTGCCAGGCTACATCTTTCAGTATTTGTTCAAAGTACATGTCTGCCTCCTAATGGTTATAGTATAGCTTAAATTCTCGTTGGCGTCAATAGCCAATTTTGTTATTTCACGGCATACAGTACGATTTCTGTTGGATAGAGGTTGCCGCCATAGTAGCGCAAAAAAAGTCTGTACTCTGGATTGAACTGCAAGATTTTCTTTGGCAGCTGCCAAAGGTGGTCATTATTATGGTACACAGCCACCGCAAGCTTTGGCGAGTCCTGCCTGAGATGACGCTTGCAGCCTTCAATCGCCGCAAGTTCATCGCCTTCAATGTCCATTTTAATCAGGCTGACGCTGCCTTTAATGTCGCGGTCGAGGGTAGTGCATGCTATTTTTTGACCTTCGCCTTCACAAGTGCGATTTGCTGACGCGCTTGCCCCGCTTTTCTCAAAAGACTTCCAGCCGAATGTGTCGCCAATGGCTTTATTTCTGATGTGCACATTTGAGAATGGCTGCATATTTTGTTCGAGGGTTGGCAGGATTTCCTCTGTAATTTCATAGCAGTAAACTTTTTTGAAACAGTTTGCCCCATAGTTTTTTGCAAAGCACTGCACGCTGTCGCCGGTATATGCGCCAAGGTCGACAATGGTTTCATTTTCAAGTTTTGGCATAATATCGAAGTCGCAGTACTGGTCAAACTTTTTCTCGATACAACCATTGATGCTGACAATGTCATATTTGAGCCAGTTACTCAAAATTGAATACAAAAGCTGCTTTGAGCTGTAATCTGCAAGCCTGTCATACAGCCATATCAGCTCATCAGCATGCTGCGACAAGGTCTTTGCTTTTTGCCTAATCTCATAAAAGTCGCCTTTTTTGGTGTTTAAAGCGCCCCAAAGAGGATATTTGGCAAAATAATTTTCATAAATTGCTTGGACTTTATTGGGTAGACTGAGAAAACCCAAAGATATTTCATTAAAAATTTCATCTTCTGTTTTGGACTTGATGTGATCAAGCATATCAAAGAATTTATGGTCTGTCTTGTTCATTTTTTGTACTCCTATATGGAATTGTATTCAAAATTGCTGCTTGCGGTTTCAAAAACAGGGCAACTGCTGCATGGAATTTTTGTCATTCATTTTTATTTTGACTGCTTTTTTGGTATAATTTAAAAAAGGCTTTCTCTTGCAGAGGCGAAAAGGAGAGTTATGAATAAGTCCAAAGTATATTTCACAAAAGAATTGACCAGCGATGCTCTGGTTTTTAGGTTTGAATAAAACCATAAAAATTTGGATTTTGCGTTTTTATCAAAAAAAAGATTGCAGTTTTGAAGTAACTCCAATTTGAGTGCTTCATTGCAATCCTTTTTTTGTTTTCATTAAACGATTATGTTGCAGATGCGCTTTGGCACATAGATGAACTTTTTGATTTCGCCGCTTACAAGGTCTTTGACGGCGTCAAGCGCAAGCGCCTTGACTTCG
>CAMLUY010000093.1 GCA_946487985.1 uncultured Clostridia bacterium | reverse complement strand
TATATAACTAAACTCAAAACATCGATTAAATTATTGTAGTTTTAACATTTTTATGTTATTATATATTTATGAAAGCCAGTAAAAAGTTCAATATCTTGATTGTTTCACTTGACAACCGTTTCAGCAAGCTTGTTGCTGCAACTCTTGCAGAAAAGCTTGACATGTTTGTCGTCGATTGTGGTGAAATGTTGGTGTATGACCTGTCCAACCGAAAAGAAATCATCGAAAAATGTGGTATTGAATACTTAAAGACTCGCGAAACAAGCGTGCTTGAAAAATGTGCAAGTTTTCAAAATACAGTGATTTCAATAAACTATGACCTTTTTCATGAATATTCAAAACTTTTTATCAACTCTGTAATTATATATCTAAAACTCAACAACGCAAAAGTCAAAGAAACTACAAATAAAATTGCCTATCAAAGCAGAGATCAGTTTATTTCAAAAAATTGCGATTTCTCAATTCTGCTAGATAAAAAATCAAAAATCAATTCAGTAAAAATGATAATTGAAATATTAAGTGAGGTAGTATGAATCTTTCAGATAAAACGCTCAATTATTTAAAATCGATCACAGCACAAATTATTTCAAATGCTGGCAGCGGCCATACAGGGGCTTCACTTGGCATAAGCTCAATGATGCTGGCTCTTTTTCGCGATCATTACAATTTTGACGTGTCTGACACTGACTTTTTGAATCGTGACCGAATTGTTCTATCGGCAGGGCACGCCTGTCCGGTTTATTACACGCTGCTTTCATTTTTCGGCTTTGATGTTTCACTTCAAGACCTGAAAAATCTCAGACAGCTTGGCAGCAATACGCCAGGTCACCCAGAGTATAAAGTCACAGATGGTATCGAAGTTTCCACAGGCCCGCTAGGTCAGGGTGTAGGCAATGCTGTCGGAATGGCTATTGCACAGGCAATCATGGCAGAGCGCTTCAACAGCGTGGGTTTTCCAATTATTGACAATTATACATATTGCATATGTGGCGATGGCGATTTGATGGAAGGTGTCGCCCAAGAAGCCATCTCACTTGCTGGAACGTTGTGCCTTAATAAGCTTATACTGATGTACGACGCAAACGAAGTGTCAATGGACGGCTCTTTGCACCTGTCAAACCGAGAAAATACAGCTAAAAAATTCAGGGCTATGGGCTGGAATGTAATCAAATGCAACAAAGGCAATGATGTAGCTGCCTGCTCACGTGCAATCGCTCGCGCTAAAAAGTCAGACAAGCCAACCCTGATTATATTCAAAACCACAATAGGTATAGGCACAGATAAAGAGGGTACATCAGCCATTCATGGCGTAGCGCTCACTCCTGACGAGCTTAAAGCTTTCAATAAGCGCCTTTCTGTTACAGAAAATTTCTTTATTCCTAATGATGTACGCGATTATTGCATGGCATCTTCACGCCGCGGCAAGCTTAACCATGAAAAGTGGAACCAAAATCTTGCTGTATATGCGACTTCAAATCCTGAACTTTACCGCCAGTTTACAACCTTTTTTGATAGAAAGAAGATTGACATTGAAAAACTATCCCGCTCGTCATACAAGTGGGAGGGCCTTTCAGGTCGCAAGGCAAACGGAGTGGCGCTCAACGAAATCGCGCAAAAACTTTTGCAAATAGTGGGCGGTACTGCCGACGTAATGAACTCAACCTACGCTTACATTAAGGAGGGCGGGAACTTCAATACAGGCAATCGCCGCGGCAGAAACATACATTTTGGCGTGCGTGAGCATGCCATGGGCGCAATTTGCAATGGTATTGCTCTTTACGAAGACTTTTTGCCGTTCTGCTCAACATTTCTGTCATTTGCAAACTATATGCTGCCAAGCATTCGTCTTGCTGCAATGATGAAGCTTCCAGTGATGTACTTTTTTACCCATGACAGCCTTTTTGTAGGCCAGGACGGCCCATCGCATCAGCCGATCGAGCAGCTCGCTCAACTGCGCTCAATAATAGGCTTAAATGTATTCAGACCATGTGACGCAAATGAACTTGTTGCAGGATATCAAACAATTCTGTCAAACAATGTGCCAACAGCTTTTATCTTGTCCCGTCAGGACATGTCTATTGTAGACGGCAGTTTTAAAGACGCGCTTCAAGGCGGCTATGTAATAAGGCCGGCAAAAAAGACCGCCGAAGTAGTGCTTTATGCTACTGGCAGTGAGGTGCGACTCGCACTTGACGTAGCTGACGAGCTAGCCAAAAAATATGATGTTTCAGTCGTATCAATGCCTTGTATAGAAATTTTTGAAAATCAATCGACAATATACAAAAATAAAGTTCTACAACAGGACGCAAAATTGCGCGTTGCCATCGAAGCTTCAAACGACCAAATTTGGCACAAGTACATCGGCGATGACGGGCTGCACATCTGCATAAACGCATATCAGGGCAGCGGTGATGGCGCATTGGTTTACAGCAAGGCCGGCTTTAATTGCAAAGAAATCTTGCGTCAAATCAACAAAAAGCTTACACAGTTAAAGTAAATAAATTCGCTTTTTCTGACATTAGTGAAAAAATACTATTTTCGCCAATATATTACATAAATTGACAAATAATTAAAAACATCAAAAATGTGTTGCCTGTATAATATATATAGAGGTGTAACACATGATAAAGAAAAAAAGTATTGTGCTTAATGGCGTGAATGACAAGTCACAGCGTGCAGTTTTGACAATGGAATGTAATGGTGAAATGACTTCTGGTCGGTTGCGATTATACAATTTTGGCAACGAACCCAAAGGCATTATCAGCTTGGGAATAAACACCGGCGGTGAAATCATCAAGGCAGGTCTAACTCATTCTTCGGGCATGCTTTTCACCTTCATTAGCGGTATGAAAGATATACCAAATAATTTTTCTTGCGCTGTTGTAAACTTTGTAGGCGGACAGTCTAGCCCAATCCTTTATGGCAGCAGCGAAGGCTACGTAGACAAAGAAAAGGTTTTCAGCAGTGTACTCAGCTCTCTTTCTGAAAGTAAGACAGCTGATGATGTCGAGAATGTCCTTGACCAATATGTCGTTGACTATGATGATGAGGAGAAAGAACATATTGACTGTGCAATAACTGCGGCTATGGCTGAAAACGGCAGCGGCAGCGATAATGATGATTGCAACAGTTGCAAACCTAACTGCGAAAACTGCAAATACAAAGCATACTATTTGCAGCACATCAAACCAATGTCAGAAAATACTGAAAAAACTGATCGCCAACAAGAGAATCTTTTTTACAATCAGTTAAAAGCCCAAATAGATGATTTGTTCGCCAACAATCAAAGCGAGGAGTATCTTGAACAGCTCATGCCAAACTCCAAATGGGTAAAAGTCAATCTGGGCGATAGCGAAGACTACTACGTGCTCGGCCTAATTTATGAGGACGACGAGCTTAAATACATTTGTTATGGCGTGCCTGGGGTATATCAAAAAACGCCACCGCGAGAACTTTCAGGTTATCCTGTATGGTTTGCGCTTGACCCCAATAAGCCAGAAAGCTTTGGCTATTGGCTGTCATATCAAGACGCAAATACGGGCGACAGCGTAAAAGCGGTGGTTGTATAGTTCTATGTGAGGGGAAATGAGGATTGCACTTTTTGTCTGCCTAGCCATCTTAGTTCTCGTGCTTGTCGGACTTGCCATTTATTTGTCAATCGGGTACTATTGCTATCGTAAAGTCCTAGCTCGGCGTGGCGGCTTTAAACGCAAAATTGAAATCAAAAACAATCTTGAACTTGAAATTGATGACAGCCCGATAAAATATTTTAAAGAGGGCTTCGTAAAAATCAGTATTGTCAGCAACGATGATTTGTCTTTAAAGGGCTTTTATAAAGACAATGGTAAAAACAAACTAGCTTTGCTTATGCATGGTTATGGCGGTAGCCATTTCGAAATATCAAAATATGCTCAGCTTTTTGAGGCGCGAGGCTATGACATTCTTGCTATTGACAGCAGGGCGCATGGCGAAAGCGAAGGCGATTTTTTGACGATGGGTCTTTATGAAAGCTATGACCTTAAAGCGTGGATAGAGAAAATTCTTCAAATTCGCCCAGAGTACAAAATAGTGCTTTTTGGCATCTCTATGGGTGCAAGCTCTACTTGCATGGCGCTAGGTGAAAAATTGCCAAACAGTGTTGTAGCTGCAATATCAGATTGTGGGTTCTCATCGGCAGACGCTCAACTGTCATACCTATTTAAAAAGACGCATTTTGGCTCTTGTTACAAAATATTTTGCTCTTTTGTGAAAAAGAATAAAAATCTAGATATCAAAAAAATAAGCGCAGTCGACAAACTTAAAAAATCACAAGTTCCAGTTCTTTTCTTTCATGGCGCATGCGATGATTTTGTTCCGACTCGTATGGTGCATCTTCTTTATGATTCTGTACCAGAAAGCCGCCGACAACTTTGCATAATTCAGGGCGCAGGCCACACAAAAAGCCTTGCCACAG
>CAMLUY010000092.1 GCA_946487985.1 uncultured Clostridia bacterium | reverse complement strand
TATTTTGTTTGAAGCTGACCTATTTTTTGCTATAATAATTAAAAGTGAGAAATTATGCTAATTTTATTAGGGAGTAAAAACCCATCAAAATTGAATGCGTTGAAGATGGCACTCAAGAAGTTGCAACTAGCGAATGCAGAGATTATCACAGCGGACGTAAAATCGAATGTGCCGAGCAAACCAATTGGGTTTGAAATAGTGCGTGGGTGCGAGAATAGGAATGCAGGTCTGAAAGAATATGCGAAGGCAAATAAGATAAAATATGATTATATTTGTTCAATAGAAGGCGGATTTTCAATAGATGAGAATGGCTTGCCATTTGTCGTCACTTATGCCGTGGTAGAGGATAATTTAGGCAACAAATCAACTGGCAAGTCGTTAGGGGTGAGAATCAATAGAGAGATGTTTAGATATATTCGTGAGAATGGCTCATTGAATGAAGCAATTGAAAAAATTAATTCAAACAAGAACAATAAGCAATCTCAAGGAATCACTGGATATTTATCTAACGGCATAATCTCGCGTGCAGAAGTTGATAAAGACGCGGTGATTTCCGCATTCATACCTTTGATATTTCAATACAACTATAAAATGCTGACGAAGAAATTAAATTAGCGGTATGGCTAATATGAGAAATAATAAGGACTTTATATAAGACTAAGGTCACGAGTTCGAATCCGTCATAAGATTCTAAAACAAAATCGCTGAGAGCATGTTTTTAGCATGTTTTCAGCGATTTTGTTTAAAAACTTGTAAAATTGTTCAAAAATTTGAGCGGAGTCTCCGAAAGTTAGAAAGTCATACGGAAGATGACATCAATTTAATTTGCAAATATTTTTGATTGATTTTATTTGTAAATGTTTTTTAAAGTAATGGTCTTTGTTTTTGTAACATGGTCAAAGGTGCTCATCGCGCCCTCTGTGCCGATACCTGAATTTTTATATCCGCCAAACGGCATCTCAAAGCTTCTGTGGAAGCTTGAACCATTGATAACCGTTCCGCCACACTTCAATTCTTTGCAAACCTTGAAAGCGGTTTTCATATCTGACGTGAATACGCAGCCGCTAAGCCCATAGTTTGAGGAGTTAGCAATCTCAATAGCCTCATCCACATCATTGCAAGGAATAATGCTTACAACTGGTGCGAAAACTTCATCGTCCTTTGCAACGTCAGCTGTCTTTGGTATGTCTGTAATCACTGTTGGTTGCAGCACTGCACCTTCATGCTGACCACCATAAATAATCCTGCCACCCTGATTGACAATATTTTGAATTTGAGCAACAGCATTGTCGCATGCGGCTTGTGTAACCAGAGCGCCAATGTCTGTCTTTTTGCTGAGAGGATTGCCAACAACAAGCTTGCTGACCTTTTCAACAACTTTGTCTTCAAATTGTTTCAAAACATCTTTTTGGACAATAAAGCGCTTTGATGCGCAGCAAACTTGACCTGTGTTGTACATTCTGCCAGAAATCACTTCCTCAGCGGCAAGGTCAAGGTCAGCGTCTTTGAGCACGATAAAAGCGTCATTGCCGCCAAGTTCAAGTGCGACATGGGCCAAATGCGACGCACCATTGACATAAGTCAATTTGCCGACTTTGGTAGAACCTGTAAAGGTTATCCCGTGAACATCTGGGTGCTTGGCAAGTGGGTCGCCAGTTTTCAGCCCCTCACCTGTCAGAATCTGAACAACGCCTGCTGGCAAGCCTGCTTCATGTAAAAGCATGACCAATTTTATCAGCGTCAGCGGATTTTGATGAGGTGGTTTGACAATAACCGTATTCCCTGCCAAGATTGCAGGAGCAACCTTTTGGTCAAAGAGGTCGCAAGGGAAGTTGAATGGTATGATTGCTGCGATTACACCAAGCGGCTCGCGAACAGTGATTTGTAAGGTGTTTTCCTGCCCTGCCTCAGTGCCTGATGGCACAACATTGCCGTATAAGTGCTTTGCCCTTTCCATGAAAGCTTCGAAGCCAATCTTGATGTTTGCGATTTCAGCGTATGCCTGAGTAATTGGCTTGCCAGTTTCCAAGCACAAAGTCTTTGCAAGGTCGTCTTTGTTTTCGCTTACGAGGCAAAGAAACTTTTTCAAAAGCTCAACTTTTTCATGAACTGGCACTTGCGCCCACTTCTCTTGGGCTTTTTTAGCGCACGCAACCGCCTTGTCAACATCTTTCTTTGTTGAATTTGGAACGGTATCAATTACCTTGCCTGTGTAAGGATTGACAATATTCATTACACTTTTGTCGCTTGCGTCGACAAATTTTCCATTGATAATGTTTTGCATGACCCCTCCTATTTAGTTATTGCCGTAAATGACAGCATCAAACCACCAGTGGTGTTTCTGCCATCATCGACATAGCCATATTCGCCAAATGTGAACTCCATAATAAAAGACGCGCCATTTGTGTTGTCGATTATTTGCTTGTACACTTCGCCAATTCTGTCGCCTATTCCTGCACGTCTGCCGCCGCAGTGAACAAGATGATAGCAGATTGCTGGTTTTGTGAGCCTTTCATTGAGCTTTTTCAGTGTTTCACCAACAGAGCTAATCAGTTCGTCCTCGCTAGCCTCCATTCTGATTACAACGGTTTTTTCAGCAAGGTTAGCGCCTATATTCATTGAAAGGTCATCATTGGCAAACATAGGGTGACGAATTGCAATCAAATCGCCAAGTCTGTCTTTTACGCCAAGAGGGCTTGTAATGGTAGCCGAAAGCAGCTTGTCGCCCATAAGCTGGCTTGTCTTTATTCCGCGCCATTTTGCGTACTTTTTCACCGCTGGCACGCCATCAATGCTGACAAGTGTTCTTGAACCTTTGACCTTGGTAATTATGCCCATATCGTCTGTTTCGCGATATGCACCAGTAAATTCATTCGCAAAGCCGTTTTTCATGTAAATCAGCGCAACTGCCACGCCTTCGCCGGTAATTTTGCCATCAAGGAAAAGGCTCCAATTTCCAGATATGGTATTGTCAGCCGCTGAGCCGCCAAACAAAGGCACTCTGCCGACAACCTTGTTTGCGCCCTTCAAGAAGAACTCTTCTTCGGTCGGACTTGCGGTCATGTACATTACGTCTGGCTGGTTTTCGCATGGCATTTTAGTCATTGCCCTTGCATGTTTTGTTGCCGCCTCACCTGCGTCTTTTGCCGTTTGGTATGGCTTTCTGTCAGCGAAGCCAACGCCGACAACCATGTTTGGATCAGAAAGGACCATGATTCCAACAAATGGCTTGTCGCCGCCAATGTAGCCCTCTGGAACAATCACTCCTGTAAAACTGGTGTTGCCAATAACCGGGCAGTCAAAAACCTCTTTGATGCCCTTGATTACATCTTTAATTTTGTAGTCACAACTCATATATGCAAAAATAAGTTTTGCATCTTTGTTTTTGCCCGCCATAGTAGCGGCTTCAAGCCCTGCACTGTACGCATCAACATTACTGCTGTATCCTGTTAACGCTTTCATATCCCCTCCTTTATAAAACATCAACTTGAACAATTATATTATAAAATATTTGCAATTTTTTGTCATGCAAATTGACCATATTTTCAAAAAAACTCAGATATAGCTTAGATTAATGTTTTTTCAGTTGTTTAATTTTAAAAGGCATCAACTTCTATAATGTGAGTTTTAAAAAAGCGCAACAGCGCAGCCTGCAAATTTGAATCTTGATTTTTGCAGACAAGTGTGGTATAATTGAAATCGTTCTGATAAAGGATTTGAAATGAAAGTTGAATTAAATGAAAATAAATTAAAAAATTTGATGGCTCAGTTGAAAAGCAGTAGTGAGTTTGCTTTTTTGAGAGACCTTTCTGGATTGACGAGCCAAAGCGTTGAGGTTCTGCAAAAATTCGCACCAGCTGACAAAGACATTATTGTCGGAATTGAGGGCAATGCATACAATAATGGCAGTTTTTATGACGGATATTGCGGACCATACAAATATAGGCCTTATTATGGCGAGAGAAATCTGACCATTTTAAATCTGAATGAATTGAAAGAAACATTGCAGATTATGGAAGACATTGAGCAAAAAATAGATGACTCTTGGACTGACAAAGAAAGAGCTGTTTTTCTGTGGGGATATCTGACACTTAATTGGAGGCATGCAACGAGCAACGACAGAGATGCACACTTTTACAAAAATAAATATGGCACAAGCGTAAATTTTGCAAAAGCGCTCAATGAACTCCTTTGGCGACAGAACATCCAGTCGTACATTTTTTCAACATCAAAGCATTCATTCAATATGGTAAAGCTTGATGATAAATTTTATCCTGTTGATGTTGATTTGACGGTTCGCAATAAGCTTGAAAACTTTTTTGGCAAAAAGGGCTATTTTAGTTTGCCTGGGATTATAAGCATTAATAAATATATCGAAGCGGATGATGAAGAGATGTGCCAAGCATATTTTGAAAACGATGAAATAGTTGAAATTTTGGATAAAGTATTGCCTGTACACAACAAAAAACGCGAAGCAATTAATGGCATTGAAAACGAAATGTAATTTAGTCAATTAACTATTAAAAAACAAAAAAAGAGTT
>CAMLUY010000091.1 GCA_946487985.1 uncultured Clostridia bacterium | reverse complement strand
TATTTTTTACAGAAATGTTTTCAGCGTTGGGCTTTTTCGGTAGGCCAGGCATAAGCAATATTTTGCCAGCGATGGCGACAACAAATCCTGCTCCGCTTTTCCATTCAAGGTCGCGAATATGCACTGTGAAATGCTGCGGACAACCTTTCAGATTTTCATCATCGGACAGTGAGTACTGCGTCTTTGCAATTACAATAGGCTGGTTTTTTGCAAGCTCATTCAGTGTTGGCAATTTTTCGAGCGCCTGCTCTGAAAATTCCACACTCTGTGCGCCATAGATTTTTTTGCACACCTCGCCGATTTTGTCCTGCAAGTTTTGGCTGCATTGATATGCATATGTCAAGGGCTTGTCCTGCCGCTTGCAGATGTCAAGCACAGCCTTTGCCAGATTGTCGCAGTTGCCCTCGATAAACGGACTGCACGGCAGAGCGGTGACACCAAGGCTCTTGCAAAAGTCAATCACCTTTTGGATTTCCTCTTCGCTGTCATCACTGAATTTGTTTATTGCCACAATGACCTTTCTTGAAAAGACCTCTTTAAAATTGTGAATATGCTTTTGCAGGTTTTTCAAGCCCTCAGATAAATCGTCGCCGTTTTCTGAATGAGCTTTCAGCGCTCGCAGTGTTGCTACAACCACCACCGCTGCTGGCACAATGTTTGCGGCGCGGCATTTTACATCAATAAATTTTTCACCACCAAGGTCGCCGCCAAATCCGGCTTCGGTGATGACATAGTCTGCTAGCGACATGGCGCAGCTTGTTGCAACTATCGAGCTACACCCATGCGCGATGTTTGCAAACGGCCCGCCATGAACAAGAGCAGGCGTACCATTTGCGGTCTGCACAAGATTGGGCTTTATTGCGTCAACAAGCAGGGCAGTCATCGCGCCGTCCGCACCAAGCTGCTTTGCAAAAACAGGGCTTCCAGAGCGCGAAAAGCCCACCAAAATATTGCCAAGACGCTCTTGCAAATCGTTGATATCTTTTGCCAGACAAAATATTGCCATGATTTCGCTTGCCGCTGTGATGACAAAGCTTTCCTTGCGCGTAAGGCCGCCCGAGCAGAGCGCTACATCGCGCAAAGCTCTGTCGTTCATGTCGATGCACCTGTGAAAAGCAATACGCTCGGGGTCAATGTCAAGCGCGTTGCCTTGAAAAATATGGTTGTCAATCATTGCGCAAAGAAGGTTGTTTGCAGCAGTTATTGCATGAAAGTCGCCGGTAAAATGCAGGTTGATTTTTTCTGACGGCTCTATGGTTGACTTACCGCCGCCGGTCGCGCCTCCTTTAATGCCGAACACAGGGCCAAGCGATGGCTGACGCAGTGAAAGGCAGACATTTTCGCCAAGCCTCATCATTGAATCAGCAAGCCCTATTGATACCGTGGTCTTGCCTTCGCCAAACTTGGTCGGGTTGATTGCGCTGACCAAAATCAACTTGCCAGCCTTTTGCCGCTTGGGCAGCTTGACAATTTTGGCAAAAAAGTCGCCATATTTTTCAATTTGGCCGCTTTTCAAACCTAATTTATTTGCTATTTCGGCGATTGGTTGTAACTTTTTCATGCACTCTCCTTGAAATAATATAGCACAAGGCGTTCGAAAAACAAAATGTTCGCGCCCCAACGCGCACAAGATTTGCTTGAAAAAAGTCAAATTTTCAATTTGAATTGATTTGTATGGCGAAGTTGTGCTATTATATTGCTATGGACATTATACAGGCAGCAAGGCAGTCAGAAGAGCTGCAATCATTACAGCGTGAAGCCAAGGCGGGCAGGCTTGCAAACGCCATTCTTTTATCATGCAAAGACCAGGCATATGCTCTGGCAGTTGCAAAGCAGCTTGCGGCGGTAGTGCTTGACCATGGCGAGATGATTGACAGCGAAAATTCGGCCAAGGTTTTTGCGGGCGCGCATCCAGATGTTAAGCGATATCCGGCCTCAGGCAAACTGCTTGTCAGTGACAGCGAAGACATTGTTTCAGAAAGCTTCATCAGGCCGATTTTTGCCGACAGAAAGGTGTTCATTATTGAAAACATTGACAACTCAATGGACGCTGCGCAAAACAAGCTGTTGAAAGTGCTTGAAGAGCCGCCAGCAAACGTCTTCCACATTCTCACCTGCAAAAATATTGAACAGGTGCTGCCAACCATACGCTCGCGCTGCAATAAAACAACTTTATCAAAGCCATCAAAAGCGCTTTTGCAAGAGTTTCTTTCAGGCAGAGAGAACGCTGCACTGATTGAGGGGCTTTGCGATGGCTTCATTGGCAAAGCGATCTCGCTCAGCCAAATACAAGAGCTGCCGCAGCTTTTCGACAGCGTCATGTCGGCCATTTGCAGGCTGTCATCAAGCCGCGACCTTTTGAAATTTTCTCAGCCGCTCTTGAAATACAGCCAACATTTTCAGTTGATACTTGAAATCTTTGGCATTGCAATCGAAGACATGCTGAAAATCAAAACCGGCCATGAAGGACAAATCTGCCTGAAAATTCCTGCTGCCGATTTGGCAGAGGCCAGCGAAAAATACACAATTTCTGCAATAATCGAGGTGCGCAAGCTCTTAGGTAAAGCCGCAAAAGAGCAGTCGTACAACGGCAATGCCACTCTCATTATTGAAAACTTACTACTTGATATTTTGGAGGTAAAATATTTATGCAAATAGAGGTGATTACGGCCAAGTTCAACAAGGGCAGCCACGGGTACTGGTTCAGCCCAAACGGATTTGATGTGCATAAAGGCGATATGGTGATTGTTGACACCGAAAAGGGGCGCGATCTGGTCAAAGTCACCAAAGACGCCCAGCTGATTGACAACGAGCAGCTGCCCGAGCCGCTCAAAAATATTGTAAAAATTGCTACAAAGGAAGAAGTAGCGCAGGCCGAAGAGAACTACAAACGTGCTGAGGCGCTGTTGCCAGAAGTCAAGGCTATCGTAGCGGCTGAAAAACTTGATATGAAAGTGATTACAGTTGAGTCAAACTACAATTTCAGCAGGCTGACCATCAATTTCACCGCAGAAAACAGGGTGGATTTTCGCGACCTAGTCAAAAAGCTTGCTGAAAAGTTCAAAGTAAGGATTGAGCTACGCCAGATTGGCCCGCGCGACACTGCAAGGCTGCTTGGCGGATACGGGCCTTGCGGACTGCCTTGTTGTTGCAGCAATGGCTTTGGAATAAACGACCACATTTCCATCAAGATGGCCAAAAATCAAGGCCTTTCGCTCAATCCAAACAGCATCAATGGCGTCTGCGGCAAAATGCTATGCTGCCTTGCGTATGAGAATCAATACTACGCCGAAGTGCTGAAAGTCATGCCAAAACTCAATTCCAAAGTAAAAACGCCTGATGGTGAGGGCAAGGTGGTGTACAACGACCTGCTTAAACAGACTGTTTCTGTCAGGTTTGAAAATGATGACACGAGCGAGATAAAAGACTATCCCGTTGATGAAGTGAAGCAAATAGCAAAGCAGTAAAAACGTGAGGTGAAATATGAACGTGCCAATAGATAAAGACGAGCGCATTGAAGATTTGCAATGCAACAACCTTAAAATCATTCAGAACAAAAATTTCTACACTTTCACTTCGGACAGCGTAGTGCTGGCAAATTTCATCAAGCTGAAAGCAAAAGATGTCTGCGCCGAGATTGGCGCAGGTTGCGGTGTAATTTCAGTGCTGCTTTCTGCAAAGACCAACTTTTCAAAGATATATGCTTTCGAGCTGCAAGACGAGATGGCTGCCCTTGCCGAAAAGAATGTCATTCTCAACGATTTGCAGGAAAAAATAACCGTCATTTCTGATGATGTGCGCAATTTTTCTCAGCATATTGAGCGTTGCAGCCTTGACGTGGTCTTTTCCAATCCGCCGTATATGAAGAGCGATACAACTCTAAATTCAAACAGTGTTCGTTCGCAGGCAAGGCATGATGTCAGCCTGCCAATAGACGACCTTTGCAAGACCGCGACCGACATGTTGAAGTTCGGGGGCAGGTTTTATGTTGTTTTTACCGCGTCACGTACGGCAGAGCTTGTTTACACTCTCATGCAAAACAATCTTGAACCAAAACGAATTTTCTTCACCGAAAATGGGCGTGGCAAAGTTGTGCTTGTTGTAATTGAAGCGGTCAAGGGTGGCAAGCATGGCGTGGAGGTGCTGCCGAACCTGGTTACAAATGACCAGACAGGCGAATATCTCAAACTTTTGCAAACAAAATATTTTGGCAGAAAATAAAATGATCCAATTTTTGCAGGTGCTTTTGCGCCTGTTTTTTTCATGTGATTTTATTAAAATTCTATCCCACCACTTTTTGGCAAGATTGAATATAGCTGAGCAATTTATTAAAATACGTCATTTTACTTGACAAAAAGTCGGGGAGGGGTAGAATAGTGCAGAAATTTATAATTCTTAAACTTTAAGTTTCTGCACCAAAATTTCGACGTTTTTTGCTGTGTTTTTTAATTTTATGTAACTTTTTATTTAATGTGTACTTTAAAAAAATAATTTTATTTTTCCAATTTATCTGCTATTTTTCGCATTCCTTTTTCTTTTTGCTT
>CAMLUY010000090.1 GCA_946487985.1 uncultured Clostridia bacterium | reverse complement strand
CCGGGCACAATCGAGCTTATCATCGCCAAGCACAGAAACGGTCGCACCGGCACTGTAAAACTGCGCTGGATTGGCGAGTACACAACTTTCGTCAATCTTGGCGAAAAGGTCGCACAGCCAAAGAAAGAGTCTGTCGACTATCACAATATTGAAGAAACCCCACTTGAAAATGTCAATATTGACGTTTTCGGTGATGAATAATTTGAAAAGGAGGATACATGGCGAAAATCGCAGAAAATAAAGACAACAAAGTTGGAAGCACAAAAAAGTGGCTTATAGCGCTTGCTGTTTTGGTGTTGATTGCTGTGATAGTCACATTGATTGTACTGCTTGTGCCTGCAAACACGTTCAGCGCTATCGAGAGGCTCAAACAGGTTTCAGGCACCTCCTTTTTGCAGTCTAACAATGAACGGTCAAACTTTAATAAGGTCATCAGCAGGGTATCATCAAGCTCGCTCAGGCGTTACTCAACCGAGCTTAATGACATGATTACGCTTTCTGACGATATCAGCATAGTGCTTGAATACTATGATGAACACATGATTTTCGCAGAAGAAAACAGCACATTAAAGAAAAACTACAAAGCCATCAGAAACAACCTTGAAGATTCAATCAATACTCAGCAGTCAATGAATGGCATCATCGCAGAAATAAACGGCCTGAGCGAAAACTCAGACTCCCACCTTCAAAACCTGGTAATCGAATTTCGTGGCGAATTTACAGATTACATTTCTCATATGACAAAGGCGTTCGGCGCACTTGAAAATTGTTTGGACGACTGCTTTAATTACACATTTACTGACAATATGTCATTAAATCTGACGCTCATGGCAACAACAGATTTCATGACGGCAATCACAGATGACTTTGAAACGCTTTTGAAAACCGACAAAAAAGGCTATACCGCGCAGGATTACTCTTACCAAAGCCACGGCAAAATTGAAGTTTTTGATGACTTTTTACAGCGACACATCATTGATGACAGCGACATAAAGACATACTTCTTTGATGACGATGTAAAAACAGAATACAGTACAATAAACAACTATTTTTCAACCTATTTGCAAGACGACTTTGTGCCAATGATAAAATCTATTGAAAACTCTGGCAACTACAATATCTCTTTGACCTTTCAGACAGAAGACAGCTTTGGCTATTTTGACGCAGCAAAAAAATTCATCAATGAAAGGAGCGCGTGACCATGAAAAAACGACATGTATTAACGGTGTGCCTTGCAGGACTTCTTGCAGCAACATCGCTTGCAATGCTTGGCTGCGGTGACAAGGCAGATAAAACAAACCCATATCAAGACTATCAGACGGCAATTTCGACCTACAAATCGGACGCAACGCTTTTCAAAACGGGCAGCATTTATGGCGTGAACACAGACTTCTATTTCAACAACTTCAACCAAAAGACAAGCTCAGGCAGCAAGCTTGAAGACGACAAAAACTACATCATTCTGAACGCTGTTGCCATGAACTTTATTGAAAAATACTATGTTGAAATTGCAGACATGCAGGACAAGGACTTTGCAGGTTTGCGCTCAACAATACAAGGGCTCAACAGCAGCTTTGAAGTTGTCAAACAGGACAGCAAAAACCTTGTCAATTCAGACAGCAGCGCAAACTATGAAATATATAATGGTTTTTTTGCAAATTACAAAAGCAGCGCTCGCACTTTTGCTAACAACGCCTACAACGCCGCGCTCACCCTCGGCAATTTCATAATGAATGAAACAGGGGTAACTTCACAGCTTAGCGAGGAGCAGTGCCCTTCAACAGTAATCAGATTTTACGTTGATTTTCAACTTTTGAAAGTGTATGACGACTATCGCACGCTGCTTCTTGACAGTGCTCAGGGGCAGGAGCTTGACACAAACGGATTGTACAACACCGCATCTTCATACACAAGCATTTACTCATATCTTTACTCAAAAGACCTTGCATCATCGTCGGCTGATGAAAGAACGCAAATGGTTGAATTTTTCAAATATGTTGACGGCGAACGAGCAAAGACAAGAAAAGCGCTTGACAACTTTTCGCTTTATGAATTTGTGAATGGCTATGATGGCACAATAGATGCATACCTCAAAGAAAACGAGTTTGCAGAAATTTACTACAACCAGATCCAAGACTACTTCTCTGGGGCAAATGCATACTTGCAACAGATTTATTCATATTTTGCAAGCAATATTTTAGCATAATTTTCAATTTTAAAGAATGCCCCAGCATTCTTTAAATTTTATTTGCAAGCTGCTTTTGCAGCAAGGAGTTCAACATGCAAACAAATCAATACCAACAGATTGCCGACCTGATTTTTCCAGATGTTACCCTTTCAACCGAGGAAATTTTTGCCAGATATCCTCGACGCGAGCTTCGCGACGGACAGGTTGTCACTCGCTATGCGCCAAGCCCAACAGGCATGATGCATATCGGCAATTTTTTTCAGGCGTTTATCAGCTACAACCTCGCAAAAAATACCGACGGTGTGCTGTTCTTGCGAATTGAAGACACTGATGAAAAACGCAAGGTGCAATCGGCGCGCGAGGTGATTTATCACATTCTTGACGAATACGATATCAAGTTTGATGAATACCAAACTCTTGACGGCAAAGACGTTGGCGCATACGGGCCATATGTGCAGAGCCAGCGCACCGAGATTTACAAGGCGTTTGCAAAAAAGCTGGTCGCAGAAGGCAAAGCCTTCCCATGTTTTTGCAAAAAGACAGAAGGCAAAGACGACGTACTCAAACAGCGTCAGACAAAGTTCGCCGAAGATGATGAAAAAGAGTATGACCCTTGCCGCGATTTGTCATTTGACGAGGTGAAAAAGCACATTGATAATGGCGAAAGCTTTGCCGTGCGCCTGCGCACAAAAAACACAGGCAGCGAAAGGGTGAAGTTCTATGACCTTATCAAGGGGCAGCTCGAAGCCAAGGCGAATGCCAAAGACTTTGTACTTCTCAAAAGTGACGGAGTGCCACCGTACGCCTTTGCACATGCAATCGATGACACGCTGATGGGTACAACTGTGGTGGTTCGAGGTGAGGAATACATTTCATCTACTCCCGCTCATATCGAGCTTTTCGAAGCGCTTGGCTTTAAGCCAATCAAATATTGCCACAATCCGCTGATTTGCAAGATTGGCGACAATGGCAACAGACGAAAAATATCCAAAAGATACGACCCAGAAGCCGACATGCGATTCTACTCGGACGAAGGCTATCCAAAAGAGGCGGTTCTTGAATATCTGCTCGGCATGATCAATTCAGGCTTTGAAATCTGGCGCAAAAACAATCCAGACAAGCCGTGGCAGGATTTCAAGTTTGGCATAGACGACATAACAACGGTTGCTCCGATTTTTGATATCATCAAGCTGAACGATATTTCAAAAAACATCATCTCAACATACAGCGGCGAAAAATTATACTCCTGCTGGCTTGACTGGGCAGAAAAGAATGATTCAAAACTTGCAGAAATTCTCAAAAGCGACAGGCAAAAGTTCATCGGTCTTTGCGCTATGGACAGAGATGGCTCGCCAAAGCCGCGTAAAGACATCTACAACATGAAGATGATGAAGGAATATTTTTCATACATGTTCGACAGCCCTGCCCAATTTGAAATTGACCCTGCCGACCACCAGAATGCCAACGCGCTGCTTGACGCATATCTTCAATCTTTCGAGATGCCAGAGTCCAATGAGGATTGGTTCAACCATGTCAAGGCAGTTGCTGCCGCAGTCGGCTACGCTACTGACAACAAGCTTTATAAACAAAACCCAGAAAACTTCAAGGGCAATATTGCAAAAGCTTGCGAATATATCAGAGTGGCAATCACTGGCAGAAAAAACTCACCAACACTTTTCAACATCATAGAGCTGCTGGGCGAAAGCGAAACCAAAAAACGTCTTTCGCATAGGTTTTAAAAAAATCAGGGAGTTCCCTGATTTTTTATCTGCCTCATAGTTTTATTTTGTATAATCGCAGTGGATAACTTTTGTGAAAAGGTTGTTTTTATTAAAGTTGTTCAAAGTCGATATTCAATTTGACATTTCCCCAACCAAATGTGCTTGGCGCTTTTTGATGCTCAACAAAATTCTGGAAAATTCCTCGGACTTCTTCAAAGCTTGTAGTTTTCAAGATGAACAGCTCGCTGAGCAGAGTTGCGCACATAACAAACCTTTGAGATTTCAACTTCTTTGAAAACAGTTTGCGCTTTACCTGATGAAAAACGGATAACTCAACAACGCCATCAATATCTGGAAAAGCGTTTACGATGATGTCATTTCGACTTTTCAACTCTTCATCAAACGCCTTTTGCAGCCCTGACAACGCCTCTGACAAATCATCAAAAGATGCCAGCGGTTTGCTGTGCTTTTTGATGTCGTCAAGGTCAGTGTAGTCAATAGCAACAGGATTTTCTCTAAAATACAATTCGGCCATTTTCTTACTCCTTGTATATGTTAATTAAACAATACTGGTGCGGATAACAGGAGCTCTGCCCTAAAAATCTTGCGATTTTCAGGGAACCCGAACCTTGCGGGTTCAACTCCTGGCCGAGTTTCTCAAAATACTGGTGCGGATAACAGGAGTTGAACCTGCACCCTTTCGGACTGGAACCTAAATCCA
>CAMLUY010000089.1 GCA_946487985.1 uncultured Clostridia bacterium | reverse complement strand
CTTTTAAAAAGTTGGAAAAATCTTGACAATATTTTTTGTAAGTAATATAATAAACAAAAATAGCGATGATGAAAGAGTAGTAGCGGCCAGAAAAGGATTTTACAGAGAGCCCAAAATTGCTGAGAACGGGCAAATCCTTAGGCTGCGAATTCGCTTTCTAGCTGCTTGGGTGAAGCTCTGTTGCGAGTGAGTAGTTCGAGCCGTTTTTGTCCGCGTTAGTGATAAAATGAGGGCTGATTTACAGCTGAAATTAGGTGGTACCACGAAATGTTCTCTTTCGTCCTAATGGGAAAGAAAGGGAACTTTTTTATTTAGCAAAACAAGGAGGATTCATGGAAAATACAGAGATAAAAAGATTGCAGTCAGAACTTATTGCAGAAATTGATGCTGCAAAAGATTTGAAAACATTGAATGAAATCAGGGTTAAAGCGCTTGGTAAAGCTGGCGCGATTACGGCTTTATCAAAAGGAATGCGCGATCTGCCTGCTGAGGAACGCCCTGTATTTGGCGCGCAAATCAATCAGCTTCGCGGCGCGGTTGAAGAAAGCTTGCAAAACAAGTTGAATGCACTTGAACAAGAAAATCTTTTGCGCCAACTTGAAGAAGAAAAAGTCGACATTACAGAACCGGCAAAGGACAATAAGCTCGGCAGCGTTCACCCAATCCCTGATGTAATTGACAGATTGACTGACATATGTGTGGATATGGGCTTTTCAGTGGTTGAAGGGCCTGAGATTGAAAGCGATTATTACAATTTTGAAGCGATGAATATTCCAAAAAATCACCCATCAAGAGATATGCAGGATACATTTTTCTTTACTGATGAAATTTTGCTTCGTTCACAGACATCTGCTGTGCAGGCACGCGAAATGGAAACAAGAAAGCCGCCTTTCAAGATAGTTTGCCCTGGAAAGACATACAGAAATGACAGCGACGCTACTCACAGTCCTGTATTCCATCAAATGGAAGGCCTTGTCGTTGATGAAAATATTTCTATGGCCGACCTCAAATCCATGCTGACCATACTTATGAGGCGCTTGTTTGGCGAGGACACTACAATAAGGTTTAGACCGTCGTTTTTCCCGTTTACCGAACCATCTATTGAAGTTGACGTGTCTTGCCCAAGCTGTCACGGCAAGGGTTGTTCGACATGCAAAGGCACTGGTATGCTTGAACTTCTTGGCGCTGGCATTGTCAATCCGAAAGTTCTTGAAATGTCAGGGATTGACAGCAAAAAATACAGAGGTTTCGCTTTTGGCTTTGGTCTTGACAGAACATCAATGATACTGAATGGCATCAACAATATACGCAATCTTTACAGGAATGATGTACGTTTCTTGGAACAAATGAAATAAGAATAAGGAGTAAACATGAAAGTAACATATAATTGGCTCAGAGAATTTGCAAATGTCAATGTTTCGCCAGAGCAGATGGCAAAAGACCTAACCTCTGCGGGAATGGAAGTTGAAGAAATCATCTATCAGAACCAGCATTTGCATGACGTCGTAGTGGGCAAAATTCTCAAAATAGAAAAGCACCCGCAAGCAGACAGACTTGTTGTGTGCCAGATTGATATCGGTAAAGAGATTGTTCAAATCATTACGGCTGCAACAAATGTATTTGAAGGCGCTGTTGTTCCTGTAAGCCTGCCAGGCGCAGACCTTGCAAATGGAGTGAAAATACAAAAATCGAAGATGCGAGGCGTAGACTCCTGCGGTATGCTTTGCTCGGGCGAAGAGCTTGGCATTGATGAAAACTACTTTGAGGGCGCAGGCGTAAACGGCATACTTATTCTGCCAAACGATATGAAAGTAGGGCAGCCTATTGAAAAAGCCCTCATGCTTGATGACGTTATTTTTGACATTAACATTACACCAAATCGTGCAGATTGCATGAGCGTTATAGGGATAGCCCGCGAGGTGTGCGCTCTTTATGGCGTCGAGATCAACAAAATCAATCTCAGCTATGATATTGATGTATATGCAAAAGATACGGTGCGCGACTATGTCAACGTTGAGGTCAAAACCCCAAATTGCCTTCGATATATGGCGGCTGCAATAACCAATCTCAAACTTGGCAGGTCTCCGCTCTGGATGCGTGCTCGATTGAACGCTGTTGGAATAAAGCCAATCAACACAATGGTAGACATTACAAACTATGTTTTGATTGAAATGGGGCAGCCGCTCCATGCTTTTGACGGGGAGCATATCTCAGGTAAAAAGATTATTGTTAGACAGGCTGTTGACGGCGAAAGCATTGAATGCCTGAATCATAACAGCTATCAGCTTGACGACAGCGTTATGGTTATTGCCGATGAAGAAAAGCCTATGGTTATTGCAGGCGTGATTGGCGGTACAAATTCATGCATAAATGACAGCACTCAAACATGTGTACTTGAAGGAGCTGTGTTTGACTTAAAGTCTATTCGTGTAACAAGCAGAAAAATCGGTGTGCGAACCGACTCTTCGGCAAGATATGAAAAAGGTGTGAATATCGCAAACGCAGAGCTTGGTTTGCAACGCGCCCTTCACTTTGTATCAAGAATAGGGTGTGGCAAGGTTGTACGCGGCTCAATAGATATTGCATCTGCAACCAATAAATCTCGTAAAATTGAAGTGTCTGTAAAGCTTATCAATGACATTCTTGGTATTGAAGTGCCGACCAAAGACATGCTCAGGATACTGAACAGCTTGTGTATTGAAAGCCGTCTGATGGGCGATAAAATGACCTGCATTGTGCCACCATATCGCGAAGACATTGAAAACGACTATGATATCGCCGAAGAGATAATACGTCTTTATGGCTATAACAACTATGACAATATTGAGCATACGCTTTTTGAAAATGCATGCGTTACAGAGGGGCATCATCACCCAAGGCTTCTGCTTGAACGCAAACTGCGAACAGCGCTGATTGAACGCGGTTTTTATGAAAATGTTTCATATTCGCTTGTTTCGCCAGATATGGCAGACAAACTGCTTTTGACTGATATCAGAAAAAATATGATTGCTATTTCAAATCCTATCAGCGAGGACATTTCATGCATGCGTACTTGCATGGCGCAGTCGTTGCTGAATAATGTTGCATACAATCAGAGCGTAGGAAATAAAGATTTCAGAATATTTGAATGCGGCAGGGTATATCTGACTGACAAGCTGCCTATTGACAGTCTTCCAGAAGAAAGGAATATGCTTGCCATGGCTGTCAGCGAAGAGGGGTTTGACTTCTTCAAATTGAAAGGCATTATTGAAAACCTTTTGAAAAAGACTTCGGCTGATTATGTCATCAAAAGGTCGCAACAGCCATTCTTGCACCCTGGTATTTCTGCTGATATCTTCATAGGCGAAACTTTGCTGGGCTCTTTTGGTAAAGTTCATCCGCTTGTTTGCAAGAATTTTGATATTGGTGGCGACGTGTATTACGCTGAAATCAATGACGATATATTGTCAAAGCTGCCAGCAAAGAAAATCAGTACAAAGCCTATTTCAAAATTCCCTATTGTAGAGCGAGATATCGCTGTTGTTGTTGATGAGGCTGTTACTAATGAGGATATGGAAAAATCCATTAAGTCTGCATGCGGCAATCTTTATTACAGTGTGAACCTTTTTGATATTTATCGAAGCGAAAATCTTGGCCAAAGCAAAAAAAGCATGGCATACAAAATCAAGCTTTCTGACCTGAACAAAACCCTTACAGACGAAGAAGTAAATAAGGCTATTCAAAAGGTACTTAAAAGCCTGCAATATAAATTCGGAGCTGTTTTACGATGATCTATCTAGACAATGCTGCAACAACCGCAATGTTTGAAGAAGGGGCGGACGTATACAAAAAATACGCCTGCCAATCTTTTTATAATCCTTCTGCAAGCTATGCGGCTGCGCTTGAAATTTCAAAAGACCTTGATGGTGTGCGAAACTTGATTCTCAGCCGCCTAAATGCGAGCAAGGGAAGTGTAATCTTTACAGGCGGAGCGACCGAAAGCAACAATCTTGCGGTGATGGGCAGCCTGCGTAATGGAAAGCAAGAATACCTGTTTTCAATGGGAGAACACCCAAGCGTTTTTCAAACAGCGAAGTACCTCGAATCTCAGGGGCATACTGTCCATTTTGTGGATTTGCAGCCAAATGGTCAGGTGGACTATGCCAAACTTGAAAGTCTGCTTAGCGAAAGGACCCGCCTTATTTCAATCATGCATGTAAGCAATGAGACGGGCGCAATAAATGATTTGTGCAGGATAAATGACCTTAGGCGAAAGCTTGCGCCAAGAGCGCTTTTTCACGTTGATGGAGTTCAAGCCTTCTGTAAAATAGATTTCTCGGTAGATGAGGCCGAAATAGATTTGTACACTTTGTCTGCGCATAAGTTTCATGGGCCAAAAGGTGTAGGCGCGCTTTACGTGCGAAACATTCAAGCGCTGAAAAATATCATCTATGGCGGCGGTCAGGAGGGTGGATATCGTTCTGGCACTGAAAATGTGCCAGGTATTATGGCTATGGGCTTTGCGATTGACAAAATCAATGTTAGGCAAAATTTTGAAAAAGTGCAAAGCTTGAAAAAGGCTTTTTTGAATAAGCTGGCTGCGGTTGAGGGCGCGGACTGGATTGACTCGGCAAGCCCATATATTGTCAGCGTTGGTTTCAAGGGCGT
>CAMLUY010000088.1 GCA_946487985.1 uncultured Clostridia bacterium | reverse complement strand
TAAATAAGTTCAATTTCAATTCCGACCACGCCATATTTCTGTTGGTCTTCTTTTGAGTAGTACTCAAGCATATCACTTGGTTTTGCGGGTTCATTTTTGTCATAGCCAATTTTTTGCTTGTCAAAAGCCGAGTAAAGCAAATCAAAAGAGTCAAAAAAATGTAAATTTATCACTTTTGCTTGCAGCCTTTGGTCATTGTTTTTAAATATAATGATATCGCCTTTTTTTATCTTTCTTCGCTTTTCATCATACAGTCGCATCTCGATGGTCTTGTTGCCTGACTTAACGCTTTGAAAAGGTCGGTCGTTCAGATGCATTTCATGCACAGCACATTCGTTTTGACAAGCCATGGACTTTTGCAAATTTTCATTTGTAGAGTTTTCAAGTTCCATATTATCATTTTCCTTTTATGATTTATTTTATTACTTCGCTCAACAGCTCCCAGCTGTCAGAATGAATGTCGTCGTTATATTTTGTTCTGCAAATGAACAACTCGTCGCTCTGCTGGTCAAATCTTACAAAGCCGCCTTTATGCCGGTTTTCTTGAATGTAGCGTTTCAGTTCTTCAAATTTTTTCTCAGAGGCAATGTCAATGTCTTGGCTTGCGCCACTGCTGTCAAAGCCGCCTTTGGTTTCAATAATCCAAATTTCGCCGCGAACAGAAATCACATAGTCGGGATAAAACAGCCTTTGTTTGTTCGAGTTGTCAAGATAGCAAATGGACAAATACTCCTCGCCCTTGTCGCCATTTTTGTAAAACCAGTCAACAGCGTCTGTATTTGCACAGAATTTTTCAAACTTCTTTTCAGATGCAGAGCGCGGCTCAGCCGACAAAAGATAGCCGTCATATACATTTTTTGCGCTCAGCTTTTGAACTCTGTTTGCCGAGTTGTATGTGAACTTAATCGACCTTGGGAAAAAGAACTCCTTTTTTGAAACGCCATGTATTTGCATGCCAAGCTGCTCCAAATCTTTGACCATTGCCACTTTAAACATGGCTTTCAGATTGTCAAAGTTGTTGATTACAAAAGCGTACAGCTGTTTTGTCGGCAGCGCCAAAATCTTGCCGCTATATTCAATTCTGTCACTGAAAAGCTTGCCGATAATGGCGTTCATAAAGTTGTAATCAAGCCCAATTTCAAAACCCAGCTTGCTTGTGCGATTATGATAATCTCTGCCGTGATGGTGGGTGTTGATTTTTTCGGTAATCTTCACCGCGTTGAATCGTTCGGTTTCGGTCAACTCACTCAGCCTGACAGCTTTGCCTGAGAGGGTGTATCTGACAATATCTTCTGAAAATTCAAAGCCATTTGCTTGAAGTAGTGTTTGGTTTTTGCTTTTATTTTCTGAAAGCTTAAATTGATTTTTGAAATACAAGGATATTGCTTTCAATGCCCGTCGCGGATCTCTCATGTCTGCAACCATAGTTCGCTGCTCTTTGACCAGCACAATTTTTTTGAATTGGCTTTTAAGAAATAGCGTCTTGCCTTCAAGCGCGCCTTTGCCAAGCGATGACTTTACGCCCTCGGTGAATTTGCCGTCAAAGGTGTACAAATAGCAGCTGTCAAGCTCGTCGTCGCCGTAGTGCTTTGCCTCAGGCATTCGCCTGATTCTGCCGATCGTTTGAATTTCAAAGGTTTCGTCCATGTTTTCACGCAGCTTGACCAGTATGCTAGCTCTCGGGCAGTCCCAACCAGTCGCCACCGCCTGCTTGATGATGACCGCCTCTTGTGACGAATCATTTTTTTCAATCGCGTCAAGGTTGTCATGCCTTTCAGACAGCCAAACGCCATAGCTTATGCCTTCACGCTTGAAAAAGCTTTCCACAGTGTCAAGCAGCGCATCACTTTTGTTTGGCAGTTGTACGATTACAAGGGGATTGACATCGACCTTTCTGCTGAGAAAATTTTTGCGAAGCTGCCTTTGTTTTGCCATAGCCTTTTCAAGCAGAAATTGCGTCTGGTTTTCTGTTTCAACCTTTTGAGGGAAGTCCTCGTTGATGACCAACATCTTTTTGATCAGCCCCTCTGCAATGACCTCGTCTTCTGTGATTTCAATCAGCTTTGCGTGTCTGTCTGGCAAAGGCGTGGCAGAGCAGCGAATAATCTTGTCTGTATGAAAGAGCTGAACAACAGCGTCTGACTTTTCGGTAAAATTGGCATGACTTTCATCAATGATTACCTTAAATTTCAATCCATTTTGCAGGGCTTTGCTGATCCATTCATAGAAGTTTGTCCGTTCACTGTCTTTCAGCGCGTTGTTGTCCTTTTTGGTCAGCTTTTCCCAGTTCAAAAAGCAGCAGTCATTTTCTTCAAAACCCTCAGTCATCACATCTGCAAGCAGTTTGGTCTTGCAGCCGTGAATGTATTTGTCCATCTTGGCTTTGCTTTGCTCCTCCAAATTACCTTTACCAGGAGTAAGCCAGACAAACACAGTGCCAGGACAGCCTTTCAAATACTCGTCCATAAAATGTGTCAAAATAATGGTTTTGCCACTCCCTGTCGGACTTTTCAGGGTGATGTTGTGCACATTGTCATTTTCCATCGCTTCGAATAATGAGCGTATCGCTTTAATCTGAAATTGTGCAAGTGTAATATTCATTTTCAATCCTCCAAGTCTGAGTAGTAATATTCAGGTACTATATTGACTTTAATATTGTTCTGCATGAGAAGCTGCTCCTGCTCTTCGGTGGGCAGAATATCATTTGAAAGATATACCGTCCTGCATGTTTCGGGCAGGTGAGCGGTAAAGCTGTCAAAGTCCTCCTCCGTGCAGACCAGTGCGCAGCTTGTGTTTGATGGAAGGTCAATAAAATTTTCAAGCTCAATCAGCTCGCGAACTCTTTTCAAAAGCTCGCCAGCGTATTCATAATAAAACTTGTCCTTTTTCTCGACAAAGCCAACTTGCAGATATTTCAGCCCGGCATCGTAGCCCTGATTTTCAATCACCTTTTTCAATCTTTCATAGGTTACATCACGGCAAATATTGTTTTCATTGTTGGTGCAAAGTATGAACTTTCTCTGACCATTGTCCTTGGCGTTCAACTCCATCACTGCATGTCCAGTAGTGCCAGACCCAGCAAAAAAGTCGAGCACTGTAATGTCAGAGCCTTTATCGCAAATTTCAATCAAGTGCTCAATCAGCTCGTGCGGCTTTGGATTATCAAACTTGCTCACAACTTGACCTTTTTCATTGACGGTTGTGCCGATAATCTTGTCAAGTTCCTTCTGCGCCGAGCGGGTAGTGCCCACGCCAGAGATAATATTGTCAGGAATGACCTGATATTTGTCTGTCGGAAAGATTTTCAGCCTTGGCGTTTGGTCAAACTTAGGCGGGCGACCAAAATATATTTTGTTTTCAGCAAGATATTTGTCCATCTCTTCGCGACTGCATTGCCATTGCCTTTGCCATATCACGCCAGAAGGCGAGGTGATTTCAAAATAGTTTTCGCTGTTTTTATTGCTCCTGTCTTCTGAAAAGGATATGCTTCCCGAAAACCAATCGCCTCTGGGGTCGTTATCAGGATTTGAAAATGAGCCTTTTGCAAATCTTTCGGTTACCCATTCGGGCAGAAAATCCCTGTCTTTGCGACCATATGCAAGAATGTATTGCTGCAATGTCCTGCTTTGTTTGTTCTTTTTGCCCTTTCCGTGCAGCCACATGAAATTATTGATAAAGCACCGCTCGTCAAAGATGCCGTCACAAAGAAGTTTCAGCTCGGACAACTCGTTGTCATCAACTGAAATGAAAATTATTCCCTCTTTTGACAACAGCGCTTTTGCAATTTCAAGGCGCTTTTTCATGAATGACAACCATTTGCTGTGTCTGAAAGTATCATTTGCATCGACAAACGAGTCATCATACACAAAGTCCTTTTTGCCTGTGTTGTACGGAGGATCAATATAGATAATGTCAATCATGCCTGCATGAGTTTTTTTCAGCAGTTCAAGAGCGGCAAGGTTGTCGCCTTCAATCAAAAAGTTGTACTTTTTCCCATTGATTTTGAGAGAATCGACTTCTTTCAGTACAGGCAGGCAGTCGTCAAGAAGCCTGTCAATTTCCTCTACATGCTCCTCAAAAACAAGGCCAAACTTTTTGGCGCTGATTTCTCTCTCTATTTCCGCCAAGTCAGAAAGAAGCTTGTTTGCAACTTCGCTTTCTTGGGCTGCAAGCAAAAACTTTCTGATTTCCTCGATTTTTTCTAAAAGGCGCTTGCGCTTTTCTTGTGAAATGTTTGTTGACATAAGTGCTCCTCGTGAAAAATATTATATCATACATTACATTTCATTTAAAAACAAATACAAACAATGAAAATGCTTTTTTTTGATAAAATGCCGCGCAATCCTTGCTCGTCTATACAAAAAACAACAATTTTTTTGTCATAATGTCGATTTTTTTTGTTTTTTTATTTTGCACAAATTTGATTTATGCAGCATATCTATTACTGAAATTACATAACCATTTTCTTTTGGCGGTTGAACAATTTGCCAACTTTTATCATACTATGCAATGGTGAGAAATTCACCAAAGGAGATAGATATGTTCAATTTTTGTAATAATTGTTTCAGACCAGACGACAACTGTTGTCAACCTCCTTGCTGCTTAATTCCAGCTATAGGCATTCCAGGTGCAACTGGTGCGACAGGTGCAACTGGTGCTGCTGGTCCACTCGGTCCAACTGGCCC
>CAMLUY010000087.1 GCA_946487985.1 uncultured Clostridia bacterium | reverse complement strand
CGAAGTCGCCGATTTCTGCTGCCTTGTCTTCCTCAACATAGCGAGCGTGAGCATTTCTTTCATGCTCGATTTCAGCGTCGATTTGTTCATCGCTCACCTTCACTTCTGCGCGTTTAGCCTTCAAGCCTGACAGCTCTGGCAAAGTGAACTCAGGCATGAGGTCAAATTTCAAGGTTACTTCAAGACCTTTGTCAGCAGTAAATGTATTGTCTTCAACATGAGGATGTCCTGCTGGAACAATAGCCTTGTTTTCGTCAAGGAATTTTGCATACTCTGCTGAAACCACATCTTCAAAAGCGTCATCAAAGAAAATTGTATCCCCATATGTTTGTTCAATAACACGTCTTGGAGCTTTGCCCTTGCGGAAGCCCTGGATATTGAATCTGCCTTTGTTTTTTTCATAGGAACGCTCTACCGCATTTTCCCAGTCCTCTTTTGTTATGCTGATTTTTAAAAATCCTTGTTGATTCTTTTTATCAAAATTGTACATAGCTTACTCCTTTATCCTTAATTGGCCAAAATATGCAACCTCTGTTGCATCTGACTTTCTTGTAATAATATCATATTATATTAAATTTAGCAACTAAAAATATATAAAATCAAATTTGCACTTTAAAAATATTGACGAATGAAGTCCATTTTACTAGATGGTGCACATTGCAACAATGCATGCGCAAGCGATAGACAGCGCCACCAAAATTTTACCAATGTCAATCAACTTATCCCGTCTGATGTATTTTTTATAGCTTTTAACATACTCATCTCGTCGCGCATAGATTTCATCAAGCGTTAAGTCTGTGCTGTTGACAAGTGAAATACAGTAAAATTTAAAATCTTCCTCAAAGTTCTTTTTATACTCCTCATTGTACTTTAAAATAAGCACAACTGCCCAATAAATACAAAACACGCAAAGAAAAGACAGAGCAAAATAAACCATGCCCGCCCACAACGACTGCAAGCAGGCAAAAGTAACAATAAGTATCAATAAAATTATGCTTACTATAATATTCATCATTTGAAAATTTCTATACGGTTAATATAAACAAAACAACAATGGTGACAACAAACACCACATAGCAAACAATCCATGGGATCTGCTTGTGGGTTTTCACCCAGCCAAACGCAAGCACGATGCAAATCAAATAGGCTATCACCTGCCCAACAGAGCGAAAAGCATCGTACAGCGTGGTATCGTTTTCAAAAACCAATGTTAAAATCAGCGAAATCGCAATGCAGCCAATGCCTATGAAAGCAGTGAATGCCAGAATTGTATTGAAATTAAAAATTGTCTTGCTCTTTGGTTTTTGCGCCATTTTCTTGTCCTGCTGATCGTTTTGCGCATTGTATTCATTCATAATCAACCCTCTTTACTGATGTGGCATGCAAGGTCAACTGTTTTGTTGGAGTATCCCCACTCGTTATCATACCAAGCGACAAGCTTTACAAAGGTCGGACTGATCATTATGCCTGCTGCAACATCAAAGATAGACGTTCTGCTGTCACCAATAAAGTCAGAAGACACAACAGCGTCATCAGTCCAGCCAAGTATGCCTTTCATATCATTTTCTGACGCATGTTTTACAGCTTCGACAATTTCTTCATATGTGCACGGACGCGATAACCGAGCGGTCAAATCAACAACTGACACGTTTATTGTAGGCACTCGAAAACTCATACCTGTCAGTTTGCCTTTAAGCGATGGAATAACCTCGCCGACAGCTTTCGCTGCACCTGTCGAAGATGGAATGATATTGTACGAAGCCGCACGACCACCCCGCCAGTCTTTCTTGGTCGGCCCGTCAACAGTAAGCTGAGTTGCAGTGATCGAGTGCACGGTAGTCATCAGGCCTTCTTCAATACCAAAATTGTCATGAATCACTTTTGCAAGAGGCGCAAGGCAATTTGTCGTACATGAGGCATTTGAAATTACTTTCATATCCTTTGTGTATTCTTTTTCATTTACGCCCATTACAAACATTGGCATATTTTTGCCTGGCGCGCTGACGATTACTCGTTTCGCTCCCGCGCCTAAATGCAAAGACGCGTCTTCATACTTGGTGAATTTACCCGTGGCCTCAATGACTACGTCAACATCATGCTTGTCCCAAGGAATGGTTTTAGGGCTCATTTCTGCATAAAAAGTAATTTCATTATCGTTGACAATAAGCTTGCCATTTCCGACGCTGCATTCACCATCAAACTTGCCATGAATTGTGTCATATGTGAAAAGGTACAACGCATATTCGAGGTCGATAAAAGGGTCGTTTATGGCCACCACCTCGACATCATCACGCTGAGATGCAACGCGCAGCACCAGCCTGCCTATTCTTCCAAATCCATTTATTGCCAATCTTGTTTTTTTCATATTCCCTCCTATTCAAAATCAACATTATTGCTTTCATCATCAGGTTCAGCTTGATAGTTTTGCTCATCATTTGTTTCAAGTTCGTTTTCATCATATTCGACTTCAACTGCACTTTGAAAAGCTCTCTTGCCGACTATGCAATTAAAAATTACCATAACCAGCAGAATCAATATTATTGACAAACTAATCGTGCACAAACAGAACAGCAAAAGCCCAACAATAACATTTACACTTGCAAATATGCTCACGCATGTAGTTACTGCGACAGCTATCAGTGCGGCAACTGCCATGATAATGAAATATTTGATGTTTGCTCGTTTGTCAACCTCTGTTTTAACTGCCCCGCCATCAACTTCAACAGTTGCCTGCTCTAACCCACGCCATCGATTTGCCCTGCTGCTGAAACTTAAATTATTTGTTTGAGCAACGACTGTCGCAATGTCATCATTGAAATATATTGCAGACGTGTCACCATCATACATACGCACACCCAAGCATAGCCGCAAAAGCTTTTGCCACAAATCGAAAAAGAAGCCTTTTATTTTATTGAAATCTCGCTTGCAAACCACAACATCTTTATCTGAATTGACAAATCTGTTGAACTGATTTTCTGTGATAGGCTTTCTCATTATGAAAAGTGAACCATTGCCAATATATTTTTGCATGGCATTGATTATTTCTTCCCTGTTTGAGCCATCTTGATACTCAAAAAGGTATACATTATCGCCTTCAATAAAACGGAGCTCACTGGCAAGCGAACTTGTAACGCCAATAAACAGGGTTACGTTATCGGCATTACTCAGGCTGGCGATGATTTTACGAAAATTCTTTGGATTATTTGTTATCGGAATAAGTACATTAATCATTTTCACCTCAAATTCACCCTAAAACTTTTTTAATCTGCGAGCATGCCTGCCGCCCTCAAAATCTGTTGTCAAAAACACCTTGATTATTTTGATTGCCTTGCGTGGGCTCAAAAATCTGCCCGGCAAGCAGAGTACATTCGCATCGTTATGCCGTCTTGCAAGCGATGCAAATGTTTCATTATGACAAAGCGCAGCCCTTATTTTTGGGTTACGGTTGGCAACCATGCTCATGCCTATACCACTGCCACAAATGTAAATTCCCACGTTTCTTGGGTCTTCTGTCACTTTGGCATTGCCAGCCTTGGCGAAGTCGGGATAGTCATCAATTTGTTCGCGAGAGTAACAACCTACATCAATCGCAATAATGTTTTCTTTATTAAAAAATTTTTTAACCTCTTCCTTTAATAAAAAACCTGCATGGTCACTTGCTAAAATAATCATATTCTACACCATTCCTTTTTTCAATGTCTTTTTACACAAGAAGTCATATTATTTATGCTCAAAAATTTTATCTAATAAAACTTGATTTGCCAAGATAAGCTTTTGTGCAACCTTTCTGTACTCTTCAATGGACTGCCCAAACGGGTCAGCGATATCTTCACCAAGCAAAGACTTCATTGAAATCACTTTGTCAGACTTGACTTGCGCTTTTTGATTTTCAGTCATAGCAATATAAAGAGTGTCCTTGTCAATCTTGCCAAGTTTGACAGCTTTGCGATTTGCGACAGACGCTCTGCACTCTTTCAGCACAAGCTTGGCATTTTGAGCGATATTTTCACCTTTTGCCAAAATACCTCTTGAAGACACCTTGATGTTATCAATTTTCTTATCTTTAATCATCTTCTTCAAAAGGCGTTCCGCCATGATAGATCGGCATGTATTGCCAGTGCACACAAAGCAAATTTTTATCATAATTCCCCTTTGCTTTTTTTGATTTTAACACATTGCTAAAAAAAAACAAAGCAATTTTGCTTTAATCATTGCTTTGTTTCGGTAATTTCATTTTTTTGTTTTGCCATAATTTATCAAGGCTGTATTTTTCACGTGACGCTGGTACAAATGAATGCAAAACCATATCATCAAAGTCAAAAATAATCCACTCACCACGGTTGTATCCTTCTGGGAAACGGTCTACGCCAAGATCATTCATCACAGAAAGTGCGAAGTCTTTATTTTCAAGTGCGGTTGGCATAGTAACAACTACAACATATTTGCAGTCTTGCTGCTCTTTACTAATGTCATAAAATGCAATATCGCCGCAGTTTTTGCCAATAAGATAATTTTGCAAGCTCAGCAAATCATTTTCCATAACCGTCCTCCGTTTATTTTATTAGTATAACCAACAAATGTACAAATGTCAAATCTATAACGTATGTTAAATAAAAAACAAGCAGTTTAAATTCAGTCGAATTGTCAATAATGATTATATGAATAAAATATTGCTAGTATTTCAAATTTTATTGAAGAGCTCGCTGATTTTTCTAT
>CAMLUY010000086.1 GCA_946487985.1 uncultured Clostridia bacterium | reverse complement strand
GATTGTTCCACTTTTAAAGAGTCCGATCTTAGCTTTTCCAGATATGGTATGAATTTCACCATTTTCAATCATTTGGACTTTTGCTTTGCCGCCTATTTCCTTAAAGGTGCAGTCAAAGCTTTCAAGAACTATGGCTGTGCCGCAGAGAGAAACGTTTTGACATTTGTTGAGAATGTGAACTCCGCTTGAAAGTGTAAAATTCCCCTCTTCATCATGTATGATTGGATCAATAACTTTACTTTCTCTCTTAAAAAGACCCATAATATCCTCCGATAAAATAAATATATCATATTAAATTCATTGTTGCAATCAAATATACAAAAATTTTAATTTTTTTCTAAAATTGATATATTTGGTTGACTTATCAACCGCCAACACATATACTTTATGATATGAAAAAATTAGGCTGAGAGGTGAAATATGCTGGAAATGATGCAAGTACATTTTTTTATGCTTCGCAAGCAATTTCAGGGATACATCAACGATGTATTCAAGAAAAAGAATTTGCGCAGCTCGGAAGTGATGATCCTTGCAATACTTTTTCAGTTTGGCGAAAAAAGCCAAATTGAAATCAGTAAGCTTCTTGAATGTGACAAAGCCCATACTCACCGCATAGTTAACAGATTGATTGCCAAAAATCTTATTGCGTATACAAATGATTGCCATGAGCATGCAAGAAATGCTAAACTATGTTTGACCGAACAAGGAGTCAAAATATCTGACGAGTTTATTTCTTCGATAAAAAAGTGGAACAAGCTACTTCGTGAAGGAGTAAGCAATGAAGAAATTGCCGTAGTCAAGAATGTCATTCAAAAAATGATGCATAACGCTGAAAAATATAAAGAGTTGGAGAAAAATAATGTTTAAGATATTTAAATATTTAAATTGGAAAGAATGGATTTTACTGGTTTTAACGCTTGGGTTTGTTGCAGGTCAGGTTTGGTGCAACATTTCTTTGCCGCAATGCACTTTGAAAATCAGTGAATATTTGCAGATGCCTGATATATCGGCCTATTGGCAAGAAATTGTGTTGGCTTGCGTTGAAATGCTTTGCTACGCATTGGGAGTGGTAATTTGTGCGATTGCTGCACACTATTTTTCATCATGGGTTGTCACCAACCTGCTGACAAAAGTGCGAGGCAAGATATTCCAGAAAGTAAATGAGTTTTCATTTTCTGAAATCAATAAATTTTCAATACCTTCTTTGATTACACGCTCAACAAACGATATTACACAGCTTCAACAAGTATTAACCACCTTTCTGACATTGGGACTGCAAGCGCCATTGACTGCCGTGCTTGCAGTCATCAATATCACAAAGATTTCTGTTGGCAATTCAGCAGGACAGCTTACCTGGGTCAATGTTTTGTCTGTAATTGCAATTTGCATTGTGGTAACTGTGATTGTGATTACGGTCGTACCTAAGTTCAAAAAAATACAAAAGGCTACCGACGGGTTGAACTTGGTCACAAGAGAGAATTTGACAGGACTGAAAGTAGTTCGCGCCAACAGCGCAGAAGATGTGCAGGAACAAAAATTTAATAAAGTGAACACACTCTTTTCAAAACTCGACCTTTTTGTAAGCAGAGTTATGGCAATCATTGAGCCAAGTTTGTCATTCATTATGCAAGGAACTTCGCTTGCCATTGTTTGGATTATTGGACTTCTTGCCAAGGAAAATCCTTATTTGTTGACCGTTATGAGTGCTTTTACGCAATATTCCATCTTTATCATAATGAGCTTTACTTCACTTTCTGTGCTCTTCATGTTTGTACCAAGAGGTATTGTTTCTGGTCGAAGAATCAATGAAATTTTGGACACCGAAATTGTACTCAAAGATGGCGAAGGAGCGCAAACGGTTTCAAAAGGAACTATTGAATTTAAAAATGTATTTTTCCGCTATCCCGATGCCGATGCAGACGTGCTTGAAAACATATCTTTTGAGGTCAATCCTGGTGAAACAATAGCCTTTATTGGCTCAACTGGCAGTGGAAAAAGTACGCTGATAAATCTTATTCCCCGCTTTTATGATTGCTCAGAAGGTGAAATACTAATAAATGGGGTCAATGTAAAAGAGTTCACACAAAAAGAGCTGCACGACTTGATTGGATATGTGCCACAAAAAGGTATGCTTTTCAGTGGAACTGTAAAAGAAAACATTAAATATGGCAATGAAAACGCCACTGATGAAGAAGTTGAGCGTGCGATTGATATTGCTGAGGCAAACTTTGTATACAATTTGCCTAACGGGCTTGAATATCACATCTCGCAAGGTGGAAAAAATGTTTCGGGCGGACAAAAACAGCGTTTGTCGATTGCGCGCGCTATCATTAAAAATCCTGACATATTGATATTTGATGACAGCTTTTCGGCGCTGGATTATAAAACAGATAAAATGGTTCGCGAAAAGCTTAATGAAGCGTACAAGGATACAACAAAAGTAATTGTTGCGCAGCGTATTGGAACGATTATGAATGCTGACAAAATTGTTGTTTTAAACGAAGGAAAAATTGTAGGCATGGGGCAGCACAAAGAACTTTTAAAGAGCTGCGACGTATATCGAGAAATTGCACTGTCACAATTATCTAAGGAGGAGCTTGAAAATGAGTAATGAAAATATAAATATAACTGAAAGCAAGCCTCTCAATAAAAAAGCTAAGAGAGAAAAAGTGCATTCACCAAATCGAGCAAAAGACTTTAAAGGCACTATGAAAATGCTGCTAAGGCGACTCAGTTTATTTAAGTGGCATGTAATAATAGCAGTGGTTTTTGCGGCTTTGGCTGCTGTTTTGAATGTGCTCGGGCCAAAGATACTCAACATTTTGATGACTAAGTTGTTCTCGCATACTGGATACGAGGTAAGCGAGGTAACGAAATTTGGGCTTATCATTGCGGCAATGTATCTTTTGGCAGGCATTCTTGGATATTTCCAAGGATATTTGATGGCAAAAGTATCGGTTGGCGTATCAAGAAAATTGCGAACTGAAATTTCACAAAAAATAAACAAACTGCCATTAAAGTATTTTGATAAGCACAGCTATGGCGATGTGCTTTCGCGAGTCACAAACGATGTCGACACAGTAGGTAACACCCTGGAACGCACATTGTCATCACTGGTAACATCGATTGTAACCATAATCGGCATTCCTGTTGTAATGTTTACCATAAGCTGGCAGTTGACACTTGTGTCGTTGCTGCAAATTCCTTTGGCAATCATTATTGTATTTCTTGTGGTAAAGTTCAATCAAAAGTATTTTGTAAGGCAGCAAAAATATCTTGGTGATGTAAACGGATATATTGAAGAGAACTTCTCTGCACACAATGTAGTCAAAGCTTTCAATGGTGAAGAAAAAGCGCAGGCAGCGTTCTCTGTGATCAACAATAATTTGCGGACAGTATCAAGAAAAGCTCAATTCTTTTCTGGGCTTATGATGCCTATCGTAAACTTTACAAGTAATATTATCTATGTTTTGATTTGCTTGGTTGGCTCATCGATTGCTATTAAAACGAACAATATGGCATTTCTTGCAACAATAATTACCTTTATGACTTACAGCAAGTTGTTCAATCAGCCTGTATCACAAATTGGGTCGATATCTGGCACATTGCAGCAGACTATGGCAGCTGCCGAGCGCGTATTTGAGTTCTTGAACGAGGAAGAGCAGCCAGACGAAAGTCATAAAACATTGACAATTGAAAACGTCAAAGGAAAAGTTGAATTCAGACATGTAAATTTTGGTTACAATCCTGAAAAAGAAATTATTCATGATTTCAACTTTACTGCCCTGCCTGGTCAAAAAATAGCCATAGTTGGTCAAACCGGCGCTGGAAAGACGACTATGGTCAATCTGCTGATGAGGTTTTATGAAGTCACAAGCGGAAACATATTGATTGATGATGTACCTATACAAGACATGAACAGAAGCTATGTGCGGTCGCTGTTTGGAATGGTTTTGCAGGACACATGGCTGTTTGAAGGCACTATAAAAGACAACTTGCGATTTGGGCGACCAGAGGCCACAGACGAAGAAATCGTTGAAGCCTGCAAAATGGCAAATGTCGACCACTTTATCCGGACAGAGCCAAAAGGCTACGACATGATCATTGCAGAGGAAAGTAATATTTCTGCCGGGCAAAAGCAGCTTCTGACAATAGCGAGAGCTATGGTACAAAATGCGCCTATGCTTATCCTTGATGAAGCAACAAGCTCTGTTGATACGCGAACTGAAATATTGATTCAGACAGCAATGGACCGCTTGACAAAGGGAAGAACTAGTTTTGTAATTGCGCACAGATTGTCAACAATCAAGAATGCTGATAAGATTATAGTAATGAAAGATGGCAACATCGTTGAAATAGGCACACATGATGAATTGCTGGCAAAGAAAGGTGTTTACAGCGACCTTTATCAGAGCCAATTTGAAAGCGGCGAAGACTTTTAGGAAGTAGAAAATGGCAGAACTGGAACTTGGTCATGTTTTTAAAGACTATAAACTGAAAAATAAAGACAAATTCACCGCTTTGCGTGATATTAATATCAACTTTGAAAAAGGCGAATTGGTGTCTATTATTGGCGAAAGCGGAAGCGGCAAGAGCACGCTGATGAATTTGATTGGCGGGCTGGATTCTGATTATCAGGGAGAGATCAAAATAGATGGCATTGATTTGAAAAGCTTTAAAGACAAACAGCTTGATGACTATCGCAAAATGAAAATTGGGTTTGTATTTCAGTCGTTTAATCTGATACCTCAC